>NZ_JBFTQI010000198.1:0-8292 GCF_056398925.1 Pedobacter sp. 01T416_2 | reverse complement strand
AGTCGTATCAGGCCAGCAAACACATCGAAGTTGCCGTAATTACCGGAAAGGTTGCCGTAAGCAACAAAAAAGTAAATCTGGGCACATTGATTAAAGATGAGTTTTTAATCTATGATAAAACTGCCGGTCGAGCTGACATTGGCAAAAATAAATCTGCGACCTATATCGAACTTGCTTTTGACGGAGCAAGTTTAGAACAGGTAATCAGCAAACTCCAATATGCCTACAGCATTAAAATTTTGCTGAATGACAGTGCTTTGGCCAAACTTAAAACCACTGCTTCTTTCAGTAGCAAACAATCGCCTGAAGAGATTTTGGATATCATCTGCAGCCTGCACCACCTAAAATTCAACGGATCAAAAAATCATAAAACATTTAATATATACAGATGAGATGAGCAGGTAATATAGAAATACTTAGCGGTGCCAGTTAGACTGGCCACCGTAATCTTTCTTTCCGGCCAAAGGGCCAGGGTAATTAAAAGCTTTAAAAAACAAATCAAACAAATGAAACCAACCTCCGCTAAGAGGACATCAGCTCTTTATAAGATCATGAAATACGCATGTTTAACATTTTCAATTCTCTGCATATTTTGCAGCTCAATCCTGGCCTCGGCTGGTATGGCACAAAAGTTAGAGAAAACTACAGTCAGTATTACGATTAATAAAGGCCGTAAGATGACCGAAATTATCAAAGAAATCGAGTCGCGCACCGGACTTAGCTTTGTTTACAATCCAGATCAGCTGCAACAAAAAAACATGTTTGTAAGTGGCGATTTTACCACAGAGCCTGTAAGGTCACTATTGGATAAGCTTGGATTACAGGTTTTAGAAAAAGGTGAATATGTAATTTTAAACAACGCCGTTCAGAATAAACCAGACCGGGTTATCACCGGGATTGTGCGCGATTCAACAGGTTTAGTGCTTCCCGGTGTTTCGGTGAAGGTACTGGGCACGCAAAGCGGCACTGTAACCGATGGAAACGGTGCTTACCGCGTTGAAGTAGGCGCTGACGCGGTGTTATCGTTCTCTATGATCGGTTACCGTACCAAAGAAGTAAAAGTGAGTGAAAACCAAATCATTAATATGGTGTTGAGCGAAGAACGTTCGATGCTTGCCGATGTGGTGGTAGTAGGTTATGGAACACAGAAGAAAGAAACCTTAACAGGCGCAATCAGCATTGTTGGGCTGGATAAACTTTCTTCGCGCTCATTAAATAGTGTAGGAGAGGTATTGGCTGGAAAATCGCCAGGTGTAATTGTAACTAACGAGGGTGGTGATCCAACTTCTGCTCCACGCATTAATATCCGCGGTGCGGGAGGGATTAACGGAGAAAATGTATTGTATGTGATCGATGGGTCTATATTTTCAGGTACACCACAGCTTAATCCTAACGATATCGAATCTATTTCGGTATTAAAAGATGCATCTGCGGCAATTTACGGCGCCAGGGCATCAGGCGGTGTGGTATTGGTCACAACTAAAAAAGGAAAGAGCGGTAAAATGCAGATTAGTTTCGATGCCAAACTTGGGCAACAAAGCGCATGGAAGAAATTGGAGCCATTAAACGCTCAGCAACGCGCGCAGGTGGCCGCAACTGCTGCCAAAAACGGTGGTACAACCATATTACCAGCTTTTGATATTTCGAAATATCCTGATGGACAGATTACACGCACCAACTGGATGGACGAGGTTTTTAGAGATGGATTGTTACAGGATTACAATGCCGCAATAAACGGTGGTAGCGAAAAATCTAATTATTACCTAAGTTTCAATTACCGTAATGCAGAAGGCATTGTGTTAAATACCAAAACTAAGCGCTATAACTTCAGGATCAATACCGAGCACGAAGTAACCAATTGGTTAAAAGTTGGCGAAAACCTTTCGTATAGCAGTACCAATGGTAATGGTGCAAATACCAGCAGCGATTATACTGGTGCCTTACTATCGGCTATCTATTATCCAACCAACGGAACGCCATATAATGCCGACGGCAGTTTTGCCGGTTTACCAGGCGGACAGTATGCTGGCGATTATGGTGATATTGTTAATCCAGTTGCCGATCTGCAACGTATTGATATAAACAATCCTGTAAATGTGCTTGTGGTTAATCCTTATGCCAACGTTAAACTGGCCAAAGGTTTAACCTTTAGATCTAACTTAAGCATTACTAAAACCGATGCTGCATTTAAAAGCTTTACGCCAAAAAGGCCAGAGGTAGGAAAACCAGTATTGAGCAATGGTTTACAGGAAAGCAGCAGCCGTGCCAATGATTTTCTTGCTGAGCAGGTTTTAAGTTATAAAGCAACCTTTGGTAATCACCAACTAGATCTTACCGGTGGTTATTCTTTCCAGAAAACTAAAAGCAATAGCTTGTCAGCTTCAGGAGCAGGTTTTGACGACGAATCGCCTCAATACAGATACCTGGTTAACGCAACAGTTATTCAGCCGTCGGTTAGCGCGATGTATGAACAGGCACTTTCTTCATTATTTTTAAGGGCCAATTATAATTACAAAGAGAAATATTTATTGTCGCTAATCGGCCGTCGTGATGGATCATCGCTGTTAAGTAAAAATAACAGGACGAAAAACTACGGGTCAGCTTCCCTCGGTTGGGTGGTAAGCAAAGAAGATTTTCTTAAAGATGCAACCTGGTTAAATGAACTGAAACTAAGGGGCAGTTACGGCATATTGGGTAATTTAGGATCGCTTAATGCCTCTGCTGTAAATCCATTGTTAAGTGCTACTCAAAGTTATTTCGGGCAAACACCAACTTTACAGAATGGTTATGTACAGAATGTTTTAGCCAATAAAGATTTAACATGGGCAGAATCAAAGCAAACGAACTTTGGTCTTGATATGACAGTTCTCAACAGATTAAGCCTTAATGCTGATTATTTTATCAAAGAAACCAATAAGATGATCTTAACCAGGTCGCTACCAGGGACAGCAGGTTTAAATACGCAGACCATAAATGCTGGTATTGTAAAAGATAAAGGTATAGAACTGGGTTTAACTTATAATAGCGATAAAAATGCAGCATTTACTTATACCGTAAACGCTACTTTAACCAAAATTAACAACAAAGTACAGGAACTGGCACCGGGATTGGAAAACATTGCTGTGGGTACCAACTTCCGGAATGAACTTGCGCCGCTTACCATTCGGGTTGGCCAACCTTTGTACAGTTACTACGTGTTAAAAACCGACGGCATTTTTCAGAGCCAGGCAGAAGCTGATAATTATAAAAATACCAAGGGGACTAAGATTCAACCGAATGCGAAAGCAGGTGATTTTAAATTTGTTGATATCAACGGCGACGGATCTATTGATGGTAAAGACCGTTATTTCGCTGGCAGYGCTTATCCTGATTTCTCTTACGGATTGAGCTTTAATGCAAGTTATAAAAATTTCGATTTCAATATTTTTGCGCAAGGCGTACAGGGGAATAAATTGTTTAATGCGGTAAAGCGTACTACTTATAGTGCTAGTGGGCCATCTTACAACAAACTGGTGGGTATCCTAGATGCCTGGTCGCCAGAGAATCCCGGTGGTAAAGTGCCGATTGTTTCAACAAGTGATGCCAATGGGAACTTTAATGCTTCCGATTTTTATATCGAAGATGGTTCTTACCTGCGCATCCGTAACGTTACCCTGGGTTACAGTTTACCAAAATCAATCGCCAATAAATTAAAAACAGGTGCGGTAAGGGTTTATGCTACGGCAAACAATCTTTTTACCATTACCAAATACTCAGGCTTTGATCCCGAAATCGGAATGGACAACAATGGAGTGGATGTTGGCCGTTATCCTCAGGCCAGAAGCTTTATTCTTGGTTTAAGCGTAAATCTATAATCACAAAACAACAATGAAAACGAATTTAAAATATATGGCATTTGCCGCCCTTGCTTTTTTCTCTTCATGTACAAAAGAGCTTGATATTGTACCTGAAGGATCTCCATCGGCTCAAAATTTCTGGAAAACCAAAGAAGATGCCATAAAAGCAGAAGCTGGGATGTATGAAAATTACAATGCAGAAGACTTTTATGGTCGTGGGATGTTCTGGTTTATCAATGCCAGCGATGATATGGTTACCGGACGTAACAAGCCAGAGGCCGATAATATCAAAAATTTTAACCGTACCTATGTTGGTGGAGGTTATACCGAAACCCAATGGAGCATGCGTTATGCCATTATCAAACGGGCTAACGATATTATTAACAATGTGCCGGCCATCGCAATGGATGAGACCTTGAAAAAACAGATTATTGGTGATGCTTATTTTAATGCCGGACTGGTTTACTTCCAGTTGGCCGCCAATTACGGTAACGATAAAGCAGGGGTACCGATCGTAACGCCGGAAAGCGATCCCGCTCAGCCTATTGCCCGTGCAAAAAATGTAAATGAAAACTACGATTATATCATTTCACTTTTATTAAAAGCAGCTGATAACCTTCCCCTGTTTTCGGCAATGAAACCAGCAGATTACGGTAAAGCACATAAAACAGCTGCCTGGGCATACCTCTCTAAAGTGTACCTGTACAAAAAAGATTATGCCAATGCCGCTAAGTATGCTGATATGGTCATCACTTCAGGGCAACACGATTTAGTAAATACAGGTTTTGCGGATGTATTTAAAGCAGCCAACAACTGGTCAAAAGAATACATTTGGTCGGTGGTGTGTACGCCAAGTGGTGGTGGCACCGGCTGGGGAAGTAAACTTCCGGGCGTAATGTTAACCAATAAAGCCTGGGGAATTTATAACGGATGGGGTTATTACCTGCCAACCAAAGAACTTTACGATTCTTACGAAACTGGCGATCAGCGCCGTGAAGCCACCATTTTAAAACCTGGCGATAAATTTATGTTCTTTGGTGCTGAGCGCAGCTTTACCAAAGATGGAGGAGCAACTTCAAACTACCAGTTTAAAAAATATATGGAGCCGTTTTCATATGCTAATCCAATTCCAACGCATGTTAATCCGAACGGAGATAATGGCACAACAGATTTAAATGTGCCTTTAATGCGTTATGCTGAAGTGTTACTGATCAAAGCTGAAGCCGCAATTAACCTTAGCGGTGCAGGGGCAGGCGATACCGAACTGAACAAAATCAGGCTACGCGCAGGTTTAGGTACCAAAACAGGAATGACTATCGACGACCTTAAACGCGAACGCCGTAACGAACTTGCAGGAGAATGGGCCGACCGTCACCGCGATTTAGTAAGATGGGGTGATGCTCAGGTAACTTATGCCAAACCATTACACGATTTTGATGGGAGCGTAATTTGGCCTGCAAGAACTTTCAATCCACAGGTACATGATGTTTGGGCCGTACCACAGAGAGAAATTGATAACAGTGCAGGTGTAATTAAACAAAATCCAGGATGGTAAAATCGAATAAACTGATCCTCTTTTTATTATTGGCTTTAGGTGTACATTCAGTTTCTGCTCAGCAGAAACTGAATGCCGCTAATGGACACAGCCATAATGATTATAAGCAGCAGATTCCTTTGTTGGAGGCCTATTATGCTGGCATGGGATCTATAGAGGCAGATGTGTTTTACCGTAACGGAGAATTGTTTGTTGCCCACGAAAGCAGCGAAATCACCTCAGGCAAAACATTGAAAAAATTATATATCGATCCATTGGTGGCGTTTTTTAAAGATCATGCCAATCATCCTTATGCTGATCCGAAACAAAAACTTCAGCTGGTTATCGATATAAAGGAGGATTATGAACACGTGATCCCGAAATTATTGGCCGATTTAAAAGGTAATGAATCTGTTTTCGATCAACAGATCAATCCTTCAGCCATTAAAATTGTAATGAGTGGGGCTGTTCCGCCTGCCGAAAAGTTTAAGAATTATCCGTCACTCATTAGTTTCGATGGCCGTCCCGCAAATCAATACACAAGTGATCAGTTAGAGCACATTGGGATGATTAGTGATGATATTTCTCATTATTCGGTATGGAATGGAAAAGGTACCCCAACACCAACCGATTTAGAAAAAATGAAAGCGGTAATTGCCAAAGTACATGCACTGGGTAAACCTTTCCGTTTTTGGGCAACTAAAGATAGTCCGAACAGCTGGAAAGAACTGGAACATATGGGGGTTGATTGGATCGGAACGGATCATCCCGCATTGCTAAAAGATTTTTACCAGAACAGGGCTAAGCTCGAGTACAGCAACCCGAAGGCTTATACACCTTATCAGCCAACTTACAAAAGCGACGGATTAAAAACCAAAGCCAAAAATGTAATTCTTTTAATAGGGGATGGAATGGGACTGGCACAGATTCAGGCAGGTTTGAGTGCTAATTTTGGTCAATCCAACATCATCACGATTAAACATCTTGGCCTTTCGCGCACCGAAGCTTCCAATTCAGATTTTACTGATTCTGCAGCAGGTGCAACGGCTATGGCTACAGGACATAAAACCAATAACCGTTACATCAGCGTCGATTCTACAGGTAAAGCACTTCAGTCTATTCCTGATATTTTGGCCCCTTACGGTCTTACAAGCGGGATCATCAGCAGTGGTGATATTACCGATGCTACTCCTGCAGCATTTTATGCTCATCAGCTTGAACGATCTATGACGAAGGAAATTGCCGCCGATTTTCAGAACGGACATGTTGATGTTCTGGTTGGTTCGAAACGCAAAAGTTTTACCGAGAATCCAGATCAAAAATTGATGGATAAAATCTCGGCCAAGGGTTATACACTACAGAAAGACCTAAAAAGTTTTGCTGCCTCAAATGCAGATAAGCAAGTGGTACTTTTAGACGATTCTGCTACGCGGAAAGTATTGGATGGCCGGGGAKAAATGCTGAAGATTTCGTTCTTAAAAACGGTTGAACTGCTCTCGAAAAATAAAAAAGGATTTTTCATCATGGCAGAAGGGGCACAGATTGATCATGGCGGACACGCAAACGATTTGCCTTTCGCGGTAACCGAACAACAAGATTTTGACCGTTTGGTGGGTGAAGCCTTAAGGTTTGCCGACCAGGATGGCGAAACGTTGGTAATCGTAACTGCCGATCACGAAACCGGAGGACTGTCGCTTCTGGATGCCTCTTATAGAAAAGGAACCGTTCGTGGCAATTTCAGTACAGATGACCATACCAATATCATGGTGCCTGTATTTGCTTACGGTCCTGGTTCGGATGCCTTTATCGGGGTATATCCTAATCATCAGATTTTTTATAAAATCATCGAAGCTTATCGTTTAAAGAAAACTCGATAAATCTTTAAAATACCAAAAATCTGCAAGGCGGTGTCTGTATACCACAGCACCGCTTTTTTCTTAACGTTAAAGCAACGTGGCAGTGCTAATTTTGAAACAATAAAAAGAATGTTATGGAAAGAAGATCCGCACTTAAGAATATAGGTGGCCTGTTTTTACTGCCAACCCTACCTGCATTTTCTTCGTCAGCCGATAAAAAAACGGTGCTAAGAGTGGCACACATCACTGATGTGCATCTTAAAAATCAATTCAATGCGCCCGCCAGGTTTGTTAAATGTCTGCACCATTTACAGTCGCAATCGCCCAAGATAGACCTGGTTCTAAATGGAGGAGATGTCGTTTTTGATATGAACAAAGAAAACATCAATACCATTAATGATCAATGGAAACTGGTAAACGAGACGATGAAGAACGAATGTAACCTTCCTGTGCATTACTGTTTGGGCAATCACGATATCTGGTGGAATGAAAACACCAGGGGCGATGTTTTTTACGGGAAGAAATATGCCATAGATAAATTGCAGCTGGTTAAGCCTTATTATAGTTTAATGCAGAACGGATGGAAGATTATTGTGCTGGATAGTACCCACCTGGATATTGACAATACCTGGTATATTGGAAAATTGGGCGATGAGCAGTTAACATGGTTAAAAAACGAACTCGAAACAACAAGTGCTGAAATGCCCGTAATGGTAATGTCGCACATTCCAATCCTTACCGCGCTTTTAATGATAGAAGATGATATTGTAAACAAATGGACCATGTTGGGTGGTGATATGCATACCGATACGAGCAAAATTATTAATCTTTTTTATCAACATCCTAATGTAAAACTGTGTTTAAGTGGCCACTTGCACATGCGTGATAAAGTGGTTTACAACGGTGTTACCTATCTTTGTAACGGTGCTGTATCAGGCGCTTGGTGGGAAGGCAACAGGAGAGAAACCGCCCCAGGCTATGGACTGGTCGATTTACATGCTGATGGCAGTTTTGAAGAGCAGTATGTGAATTATTGATGATATAAATTTTCAAGATTCGTCATCCC
>NZ_JBFTQI010000197.1:0-8363 GCF_056398925.1 Pedobacter sp. 01T416_2 | reverse complement strand
TACAACAGCAGAACCCATTTCACGCTCTGAGTTTTTGGTTAAGGCCGGATTGGTGGCAGCAGCAGTACCCTTAACTTCATTAAGCTGGGGCATTATTTCTGGCGCATACGATTATCAGGTACGACGGGTAAATTTAATCCTCCCTAACCTACCCAAAGCTTTCGACGGCATTACCATGGGGCAGATTTCGGATATCCACTCTGGAAGCTTTTACAATAAAACAGCCGTAAAGGGCGGTGTAGAAATGCTATTGGGCGAGAAACCCGATTTCGTTTTTTTCACCGGCGATTTAGTGAATAACCTTACCAACGAGGTAAGAGATTATCAGGATATATTTTCGAAAGTAAAAGCACCTCTAGGTGTATATTCAACATTGGGAAACCACGATTATGGTGATTATTTTTTTGGCAAAGAATCTTCTCCTGCCAAGGTAAAAAACCTGAAAGATATGGTTGATGTGCATAAAGTAATGGGATACGATTTACTAATGAACGAAAACCGGAGATTAAAAGTAGATGGAGAAGAAATCGGGATTTTAGGTATTGAAAACTGGGGAATGGGCCGCTTCCCTAAATATGGAAAAATGGAGCTTGCAGTTCAGCATACAGACGATTTACCGGTTAAACTTTTGCTTAGTCACGATCCTTCGCACTGGCGTGGAGAGGTTTTAAAGAAATATCCACAAATAGATGCGATGTTTAGCGGACACACCCACGGAATGCAGTTTGGCGTTCGTTTCAAAGAGGTTCAATGGAGCCCGGTGCAATACATTTACAAAGAATGGGCGGGTTTGTACCAGGAGCAAAAACAACAGCTTTATGTTAATGTGGGCTATGGCTTTTTAGGTTATCCGGGCAGGGTTGGTATTTTACCTGAGATTACAATATTTACTTTGAAGAGGGCTTAGACTAAACATGAGTGAGTTTTGAATGAGTGAGTTTTGAATGATTGAATGAGAGAATATCGGCATCAGGCCTAAAACATTCGCTAATTCAATCATTCTCTCATTCAAGAATTATATTTATCCCGCGTTAAAGCGATAACCTACCCCCCTAACAGTTTGTAATAACTGCGGATTATCAGGGTTCAATTCTATCTTCTTACGTAAACGCACAATATGCATATCAAGCGTTCTTGTATTCACATCAGAGTTGTAGCCCCACACCACCAACATCAATTCATCACGGTTGATAACTTTACCTGGGTTGCGCAAGAAATAAAGGAGGATACGGTTTTCCAATATCGTTAACTCGATCTTCTTTCCATCCCTAAACAACGTGTGGATGTTTGGATGATGTTCCATATTACCAAAACGGTGAATTTCGGCCGTATCTTTATTCACAATAAATTTCACCTTACTCTCCAACATCGCAACCAAAACATCCATATTAAATGGTTTGGTAATATAATCAGATGCACCAAAGTTATAGGCGTCAATTTTATCAACATCCTGCGCTTTAGCAGTCATCATAATGATCAGGTTTTCGAATCCTTGCTTGCGCACATTCTCACAAACTTCGGCACCCTGTTTACCCGGCATCATCCAATCCAATAAAACAATATCAGGCTGATCGGCAACAATCATTCTTTCACCAGCTTCGCCATCATTTGCTTCAAGCACAGTATAACCTTCAGCCTTTAAACGGTGGGCCACAAGAAAGCGAAGATTTTCATCATCTTCTACAATTAATATTTTTACTTCTTTTGACATTTGTATGTGTGTTTTATATGCGGTTGTAATGTTGAAACGCTGTAATGTTTAAAGGGTTAAACTCAACTTTACAACCTTCCAACTCCTAAAATTTAACTATTATAAGGCAGCACAATCTTAAATTCAGTACCACTTCCTACTTTACTTTTTACAGAGATTTCTCCCTCCATAAAGTTAACCAGTTCTTTGCAGAATGCCAAACCCAGGCCTACACTGCCCATTTGGTTATATTCATTCTGTATCCTGAAAAACTTCTTAAATATATTGTTTAATTCTGATGCTGCGATACCTATTCCCTTATCGGCAAACCGAAAAACCAGCACCCCTTTAATCAACTTTGCACTAATGTGTAATTTTTTCTGTTCTGGTTTCGAATATTTGTAGGCATTCTCTGCCAGATTATCGAATAAACTCCCCAATAATACCGGATCGGTAATAAAGGTTTTAAAGCCCACCACCTCGTAGGTAATATTAAAATCGGGATGTTTTAATGTATGCGATTCGATGGTACTTTCAATAAAATCTACAATATTAACTTCTTCCTGATTCAGCTTAATCGCCTTATTTTCAATCTGCGTAAAGGCCAGTAATTTGTTCATTAAGCCATTCAGCTTGTCGGCTTCTTCATCCAGTATCTTGCCATAAAGTTGCTGTTCCCTCTGGCTTAATGTAGTAGCACTTTTAATATTGTTTCCCGCAATCTTAATCACGCTGACGGGCGTTTTAAACTCATGCGTAAGGTTATTCACAAAATCGTACTGCAGCTTAAACATTTTGCTATTGATATTCAGGTTACGGTAAATCAAAAAAGCAACCAATAAAAGTACGCCGTATACCAATAAAAGCACCAGGGCGATCGGCATGAAGTAAATAAAAATTTCTTTCTTGATGTAAGATCTTGATGAAATAAGGTAGAGTTTAAAATCAGAAAATGCGCCCGGCAGAGCAATTTCGGTATTAATATTTTCGTCAGAAGTATCAATCGGATCGTAAGTCAACGGCTCAATCCTGATCGTTTGGTACAACAATGGCCTGGTATTGATGATCTTTATTTTATGTGCATCGAGATTAAAAACCAGTACATCCTGTTGATAAACAGGCGCTGGATTTAACTTCCGTCTGATCATATCTTTATAGGCCCTTAAATCTTCCCGACGCGGAATATTTAAATAGGTGATTTTATTTTCATTCGAGTTAACGATAGAAAAATTAGTAAACAATTCCTCTTGTGTAGGTACCGATGCTGTATCCAGATCCTCAACAAAAGTGGCAAGTTTTATGGCTATTGCATTAAAATCGCTCCCCACATTAAAAGATCTGGTATCATCTTCTGAATATAATTTTACCGAATCGGGTTTAACACCTTTGCCAAACTGAAAAATAGATTTAGGGCCAATACCTAAGTGGTTTGCGTTGATCCCATCTTTTACGGGAACATTCTTTACCTCTGTATCGTAAAAAGTAACCTTCGAGATAAAAGGATATTTTAACATCACGGTATCTACAAACTTTGCTGCTGTAGAAGAATCTAAAAAGCCACTATAATACGAAATCTCGGGCATTTTATTCTGAAAGAAATCGTTATAAGGCTTAATACTCTGCTCTAGCACGTTTACTTTCTCAGATACAAAATCGTTCTCAATCGATTTCTTGCTGTAGTTAAACGCTAAAAAAAGCGATAGAATAAAAAGAATGGAAATGAGTACAATGAAGGTTATACCGAGCGAGAAATTTTTACGATATCCACTTTTTTTATCTAAGGCCATACCCTATTTCTTACCTAGATTTTCCTGTAAAAATTCTTCTAATGCTTTGTACAGAGCAGTTCTACTTTGTTGACGTACTATAGGGTTTGGACCTTCTTCCTTTTCGATATAGGTAACCTGAACATTCCGTTTTTTCAGCTCTTTAATAAACTGAACACCTTCCGCTACATTAACACGAGGATCTTTAGGATTCTGTGCTATAAACACAGGCGCTTTAAACCGGTCGGCATGGAAAACAGGTGATGCAAACCGCATATAATCGGTATCTGTTACCGGATTGCCAACAATTTCATAATACATCTGCAAATTCGCTTTTAAAAACGGTGGGATGGTTTTCAGGTAACTAAACAAATTGATTACTCCTGAATTTGATCCACCACATTTATAAAGATCGGGATTTTTATACAAACAATTTAATGCAATATAACCGCCAAAACCATTGCCATAAATGGCGATTTTTTTAGGATTGGCAATTTTTTTGGCAATTAACCATTTTACACCATCGTTAACGTCTTCCTGGATTTTATCGCTCCACTGCTTAAAACCAGCGGCATAAAAAGATTTACCATAGCCGGTAGACCCACGATAGTTTACCTGCAAAACAGCATAACCACGGTTAGCCAAAAATTGAACTTCTGCATTATAGCCCCAACTATTTCTCCCTGCAGGGCCATTATGTGGCAGAACCACTACAGGCAAATTAACAGCCTTTTTATTTTTGGGTAAGGTTAAATAACCGTTAATGGTTAAATTATCCGAACTTTTAAAACAGATTGGTTTCATGACACTCATATCGCCCTGTTTAATAGATGGGCTAATATCAGTTAGTTTTTTAAGTTTATTCTCGCTAACGGTATAGAGATAATAGGAACCCGGATTTTTATCAGTAAATGTTCTTACCACAAAAACCTTGTCCATTTTATCTTTATCCATAATTTTCCATTCGGTACCTGGCAAAAGCCGATCTATTTTGGAATAGGTAATCTTCGTACTGTCATCCAGGTAATATTTTTCCTTTTTCCAGGTTTCGCAGGTTACAAAAAGCATTTTCTTTTGTGGTCGCGAATATTTTGCATCTACTACATTTAAGGTATCGTTTGCAAAAAGCACTTGTTTCTCTTTACCAGTTTTTAAATCGAGTGCCACTAGTGCATTCTTATCCCTATTTACATTTGAAATGACATAAAGTATATTAGGTTGGCTTTCGGAGAAGGCAACTGGCTGTAAAGTGGTTTCGAAATTATTGGTAATTACCGGAGCAAAGGCCTGGTTTTCGTTTTCCCGGTACATTAAAGTTTCGTTCACCCCATCACTCGCTACAGCAATTTTCAACACCCCTCTGTTATCTGTCATCCATTCGGTAATATTGCCGGGGTTTTTAGCTGCAATATCCATTTTACCATTCCGAACATTTAAGCGGTAAACATCGAAAACTGTCGAATCGCGTTTATTGGATGCAACAATAATGTATTTATCATCAATCAACTGATCTTCTATTACCCTCAACCTGTTTTTCTCGTTTGCACTCAGCTGAACCTGCTTGCTTCCATCTTTATTGATCACGAAAATATCCGATTTACGCTCTTTAGATTCATCTTCAGTATAATAAATCAACTCGTTATTGCTGGTCCAGAAATGAAAACTAATATTCTTCCCATTCAAATGGGTTAACTGAAGACTATTTCCAGTAGCAAGATCTTCAACAAAAAGATCAAGTTTTTTATCATGAAGCTTTAAATAAGAAAGACTTTTCCCGTCCGGAGAAATGCGATAATAGGCTTTATCCTGCGTTTTAAAAAAGTCGTCCACAGGAATAGTATCATTGTTAGCGCCTTTACAGGCCCAGATCAATGCAACCATTAACAATAGAAAAATCTTTTTTAGCATAAATAAATCCTTTACGGGATGACAAAAATAAGTATCATAACAACTTAACTGCGATTTACACCAACAATGTTACTTATGCAATCAATAATAAGTCGTKGTTCAATTTAGTATTTATAAAATACCTACAAAATAAAATACAGGTAACATTTAAAATACGTTTAATATCAATTGATGCTTTAGCTAAAGATGTATTAAAATGTTACATTTAAAACTTATAATTTAGGGTTTATGAACCGCTTGCTTTTCATCATATTCTTATTTCTATCTCTTTGGGCCAACGCACAAATCTTCCGTCCCAATCAACAGATTGCACCTGATGAAAGTAGCCTGGCCATTCAATACTATAATGATGGTGATTATGAAAAAGCAGTTGTGCTACTGGAAAAACTTTATGCCATACCCAATAACGAAGCCTATTTCGACATTTACTTTAATACATTGGTTAAACTGAAGCGTTATGACGTTGCGGAGAAAGTGGTTAAAAGGGAAATAAAAAAAAATCCACAGGGTGATGTTTATCCAATAGCATTGGGCAAACTTTATCAAGAGAAGGGTGATGTACAAGCGGCAAACAAGATTTTTACCGATGTTATTAATAAACTTCCGAAAGATGAATTTAAGATCAGGAATTTAGCCAATAGTTTTTATCGTTTTGAAAATTATGAATTTGCGGTTCAAACTTTTAAGCAGGGAAGAAAACTGTTGGGCAACGATCAACTCTTTGCCTTTGAGCTATTAAATATCTACCGTTTTAAAAAGGATAAGCCCATGCTCATGCAAGAGTACCTTGATGCCATGGGCACCATGCCGCAGCTTTTACCGCAGGCTGAAGCCGTACTGGCATCTATTTTTGAGGACAAAAACGATTACCAAACCTTTCAGGCAGCCATTTTAAGGAAAATACAGAAAGAGCCCGATGCCGAAATTTATATTCAGTTACTTACCTGGAACTATATTCAACAACAGGAATTTGATATGGCCCTGCGCCAACTAATTGCATACGATAAACGCACCAAAGCTGATGGAGGTACCTTGTTTAATGCCATTTATACATTTGTTGACAATGGCGCATACGAAACAGCGATTAAAGCTTACGATTACCTGTTAACTAAAGGAAAAGATAACCAGTATTATCTTCCTTCAAAAATAGAAATGCTCAATACCAAGTATAACCTGCGCACCAACGGGAAATATACAGTAGCCGACCTTGATCTGTTAGCGAAAGATTATCAGGCCTTACTGGACGAAAACGGCAAGAACAGAAACACACTTTTCGCGATAAAAAAACTCGCAAACTTGCAGGCTTACTATTTAAATCAACCCAGTAGTGCAGAAAAAGAACTGGAAGAAGCCATAAAAATGCCTGGCATTAACGATCAGGAGTTAGGCCAACTGAAACTCGATTTAGGCGATATTTATATTTTAACCAACCAACCCTGGGAAGCTTTTTTAGTGTACGAGCAAGTGAGCAAACAATTTGAGGGGCAACCCGTAGGAAATGAAGCACGCTTCAGGAGCGCAAAACTTTCCTTTTATCAGGGTAATTTCGAATACAGCAATGGCCAATGCTTAGTTTTAAAGGCTGCGACTTCACAACTCATTGCAAACGATGCGCTGAATCTGAGTCTACTGATTAACGATAATATTCAAACCCCTGCTGATAGCAACGCACTAAAAATGTATGCCGATGCAGAGATGCTTTTATTCAGAAACCTCCCTGAACGAGCAGTTAAAAAAATGGATAGTATTGCGATAGCGTTTCCACAAAATAGCCTAACCGACGCGATAATGATGAGTAAAGCAAGAATTCTCATCAAAGCCAACGATTTCCAAAAGGCAGCCGATATCTTGAAAAAGGTAACTGAAGATTTTAAAGATGGGATTTGGACAGACGATGCACTTTTTACATTGGGCGATCTTTATGAAAAGAAATTGAACGACATTGCGCAGGCCAAAATCTATTTCCAGAAACTTATTACGGATTACCCGGGGAGCATGTTCAGTGCCGAAGCCAGGAAAAGGTTTAGGAATTTACGCGGAGATGGAGTTTGATTAGTTCAATGGTTCATTAGTCATTAGTGCGTTCGTAATGGTTAATCGGTTAATTGTTGTAACTGGTTAATTGCCCCACACCCTCAACGCCAAACGCTATAACGTTTCCAGTCCCAAACCACAACGTTCCATTCTACCGCGCTGTGATCTGTATAAGTATGAATAACCTCGAAACCAATACGTTTATGTGCATTCATTGACCGTAAATTGATGCTTGCAATTTCGGTGATTGCGAAATCGTATTTAGATTTAAAATAATCTTTATAAGCCCCATAACATTGATCGAACAAACCTTTACCACGATAAGCCTGACTAACGCACACCTGCCCTACAACGATATAGGAATAAGAAGAAATGGATTTACCGTGATATTGCATGTGATCGAAACTTTCGTACATTTCAACCAATCTTGGGATATCATTTTTAGATTCCTCAGTCATTGCTAACACATAAGCCACTACCAATTCTTCATCTTTTGYAATAATGTTGGGTTCGTGCCGATGCATCTTTTCCAGATCATCAAGCGAATGCGAAACGGTAACAAAGCCTTCTTCTTTTATTTGTTCTGGAGTTAAATCTTTCTTTAAGTTTTGCTTTTGAAGCTCAAGAATGCCTTCAAGCTCTTTTGTAGTAGAAGATTTGGTAATGACAATCATTTCTGGATATGGATGGCTTAGGCATCTAATGCAATAATAGTTAAGGTTAGCAACAAAACGAAGCAAATTGCTGCCAAAATTAAAATTCTGGCGCCATGCTGCCTATCGGTTAGTGAATAAGAAAAAACCTTTTCGCCAGTATTTAATGTTCTCTTTTTCTTCATTAAATCCCAACCAATCATCAGCCCTAAAATGCCGCCGAAAATTGCAGTTAGGTACCCAGTATAAATATAATTACGTGTGGAATTGTCTATTTTTTGAGAGTCGTTAGTTCGTATCATGCTTAAAAAC
>NZ_JBFTQI010000196.1:0-8374 GCF_056398925.1 Pedobacter sp. 01T416_2 | reverse complement strand
GTGTACTGAACGTATTGGTTTCGATAATATCGGCACCAGCGGCCAGGTACTCCAGGTGTATTGTTTTAATAATATCCGGACGTGTGATGTTGAGCAAATCATTATTGCCTTTTACATCACAGGGATGGTTTTTAAATCGCTCCCCTCTAAAATCTTCTTCGGTTAAGGTATATCGCTGAATCATGGTACCCATTGCACCATCAATCACCAAAATACGTTTTTCTAATTCTTCTCTTATGCTCATTCTTGTTGTAAGATTTGAGATATGAGATATCAGATATGAGAGTGGATAAGACACAATGTCTCAAATCTCAAATCTATGGTCTCAAGTCTCTAAAAGGCTTATTTAAAAAGTTGGTACGTGAATCGTAATCCTAAACTTATCTGTTTCCGCTATTTGCAGAATAGAATTTAGCACCTTGTATGGTTACAGGTTGCTAAGACTTCGTTGGGTCTAATCCCTCCGTCTTTCTTAATAAGCATACAAAAATGCAACAAAGCAACATCAATTCCAAAATTTATCGCTTTGCTACCAAATAAAATTACAAAGGCCATGCAATTCTGCACGGCCTTAAGAATATTGTTCTGTTAATGACTATTTTCTGCTTCCGAAAATACGAAGTAAGAAAAGGAAGATATTGATGAAATCTAAATATAAATTCAAAGCAGCCATTATTGCCAGTTTTTTAGTGTCTGCTTCTGGAATTGCTTCTCCACTCTCCTGAATTCCCATCCCAATTCTTTTAATTTTCTGCACATCATAAGCCGTTAACGCAGTAAATACCGCAATACCTACAAAAGCCATAATCAGGCTAAATTGTTCGCTTTTAATAAACATGTTAAGAATGCTCGCAATAAATAATCCCGCAACACCTACCATTAAGATAGGGCCGAACTTACTGAGATCAATATTAGTGGTATAGCCCATAAATGCCATAATACCGAAAATACCCGCAGCCGCAGCGAAACAGGTAATTATAGACGCCCCGGTATAAATTAAGAGAATAAAGCTTAAACTTACTCCTAATAAAATAGAGAAAAGCACAAAAACGCCTAATAGTGCACCATAAGATAATTTGTTAAAACCCGCGCCCATTAATAAAACTAATCCAAGTGGTGCAAACATGGCTACGTAACCTAAAGCAGTTCTTCTGCCGGTTTCAAAATCGATTAACGATCTTAATGCACTTTCACTGTTAGAAATATAAAAGGCAGAAAGCGTAGATAATAACAATGCCACGAACATCCACAAGAAAACGTTTGCAAAGAATTTTTTAGAAACAGATCTTTCCTGTACAAAAACACTGTCTTTTTGATATTGATAATTTTGTTGTTCCATTTTAAATTTTGTGTATTTAACTATATAAAAATAAATATTTAGTTTAATCTTTTTGTCAGCAATTCTTCAACTTTTTTAAAGAACTGTAAAGGTTTTAATGTGCGCCATGGCAGATTGTCAAATGCACCGCCAAAGTTAATGTAATAATCGATGTTATTATCGCGAAACTCGGTGATTACGTGTTCCTGAAAATTAACTCCAACAATCCAGCCATCTTCTACTTCCTGAAACCACTCTTCGTAATAACTGTCATCAGAGGCATGAAAATTCAGTATATTTTCACCGATCAGGATAAATTTATTAATGCCTTCATCCATCATCAGCTCTAAAATATCGCGTTTCAGCAGCATAATATCGTTGTTAATGGCATCGTTCCATTCTCCTATAAATTCTATAACGGCATAACTGCGATCATAATCGGCGTATAACACCTTCATGTATAAGGTATTCGAACCAAACTCGTCCCATTGCGGGTGCAGTAAAAAATTGTAAATCTGCTTATCGAAGTAAAGTTCTGAATATTCGGTATTGTAAAATGGCGAACGCTCATCTTCTGCCGAAATATAATCATCTCTCCACTGGTAATAAGGCTCAATTTCGTGCATATACTTTAATTATTGAATAATTGAATTTTGAATGAGTGACTAGATAAGTTATTGAATGATTGAGTTTTGAATGAGTGAATGTTAAGATCGTTTCTACATCCTATCCTTCAATCATTCTTTCATTCACTAATTCATTTTCATTCAATCCTTCTATCCTTCTCTCATTTCTTAGTGTCCTGCTTCAACTGCTTTACGTACACTTCCGTAACGGGTTAACAACTCAGCTGCTTCATCGTAACCTATATTTAGTTCATCGGCCACCATTTGTGTACCGCGGTCTACCAGTTTATGGTTGGTTAACTGCATATCGACCATTTTATTGCCAACTACACGCCCCAACTGAACCATAACGGTAGTGCTTAACATGTTTAACACCATTTTTTGAGCCGTACCAGATTTCATACGGGTAGAGCCGGTTACAAACTCAGGGCCAACCACCACTTCAACCGGAAAATCCGATTCTGCAGCAATAGGTCCGCCGGTATTACAAACGATGCAACCTGTTAAAATACCATGCTTACGTGCCGTGTTTAATCCGCCGATTACATATGGCGTAGTACCTGACGCTGCCAGACCAACCAAACAATCTTTCTCGTTAATTTCAAATTCCTGAAGATCTTTCCAGGCTTGTTCGGCGTCATCTTCAGCAAATTCTACCGCTCTTCTAATGGCTGTATCTCCACCGGCAATAATTCCAACAACCCAATCAAAAGGAACACCGTATGTAGGTGGGCATTCTGATGCGTCTACTACACCTAAACGACCACTGGTACCCGCACCTATATAAAAGAGACGGCCACCTTTTTTCATTCGCTCGGCCACTGCCGATGTTAATTTTTCGATCTGAGGCAAAGATTTTTCAACTGCAAATGCTACAGTTTTATCTTCGTTATTAATGCCCTGCAAAACTTCTAACACCGACATCTGATCGATGTGGTTATAGTTAGATTCTTGCTCGGTAACTCTATTCATAAATTTAATTTTGATAAAATTCGGTAAATTCTTTCTAAAAACTACCGTAAAAACCTAAAAATATCTGTCATAAATTTCAACCTATTGTTCCATCGCGTTAATTAATGTTAAATATTATAAACAAAAGACATGAAAATGCAGTTAAAAAATATATCAACTCGCTAATTTTCATAAATTTGCAGTAACGCTGATGAAAAAAAACACCCGAAATAACGTACTGATCGCTGCAAGCTATTCTGTAATTTTAATAGTGGGTATGTTTTTGGGCATAAAATTTATTAAAGATCAAGGTTTTGGCGTTAAAAAGAGCCCTCAACTCGCCAACAACAGCGATGAGAAATTAAATGAGATCTTACACATCATCAACGGTAATTATGTTGATGATATCAATACCGATTCGCTTCAAAACTTACCCATAGATAGCGTTCTGCACCAACTCGATCCACATAGTGTTTACCTGCCACCAACCGATGCGCAGGATATGACCGATAACCTGGAAGGGAACTTTGAGGGTGTGGGCATAGAATATTATATGCTTAACGATACCATGATGGTTACCGGCGTGGTTAAAGATGGCCCAGCTTACCAGGCGGGGATAAAATTGGGCGATAAAATCCTAAGTATCGATACGGCAGTTGTAAGTGGAAGAAATTTACCAAAAGACCAACTTACGGGCCGTTTTAAAGGCAGATCTGGAACAGGTGTTAGCGTGGTGCTTTTACATCCAGGCACACCGCAAAGTAACCGCATTATGGTTACACGAGGCAAAGTAAACATCAGCAGTATTGATGCAGCTTATATGATCAATAACGAAACAGGTTATGTACGGATCAGCAAGTTTGGCGCTAATACCGATAACGACTTTTCTGTTGCAGCCAATAACCTGAAAGCAAGGGGCATGAAAAAACTGATTCTTGATTTGCGTGACAATGGAGGTGGTTATTTTACTGCTGCTACAGGTTTGGCCGATCAGTTTTTAGCCGAGAACAAACTTATTGTATATACACAGGGTAAACATGAGCCACGTACCGATTATTTTTCTACGGGCACTGGCGCTTTTCAAAATGGCAAACTGGCTATCCTGATTAATGAAAATACCGCTTCGGCCAGCGAAATTGTAGCTGGAGCCATCCAGGATCTGGGACGCGGAATTATTGTTGGCCGCCGTTCTTTTGGCAAAGGTTTGGTACAAGAGCAGTTTGCTTTTGGCGACGGTTCTGCATTGAACTTAACCATCGCTAGATATTACACACCATCTGGTCGCAGTATCCAAAAATCGTATAAAAAAGGTTACGACGCCTACAAACATGAATTAGACGAGCGTATGATGGACGGAGAGCTTACCGGAGACCGGACCTCTTTTCAAGATTCTATTGAGAAAACAGAAGGCGTAAATATTCAGCCCAACAGAAAAGTTAAACCGATTGGCGGTATCCAGCCAGATGTATTTGTAAAATTAGACACAAGTGGCTACAATAAGTTYTACAGCAATTTAGTGAGCAAAAAAGTGCTTTCTGATTATGTATTTAATGTACTTACCAATAAGTATAGTGCCAGTTTTGTTGAGCAGAATATCAATATCTTTACTATAAATGATAACGACTTTAAAGACTTTATCGGGTATCTTCAACGCAAAAATGTAGCGATAGACCGTTTTCAATTGTATAATTCGAAAAATGTGATCTTGAATGATTTAAAAGCTTTGCTTTGCCGTTATTATCTAGGCGACGTAGGTTATTACAAGGCTGCAAACCAAACCGACAACGCCGTAAGACAAGCGCTACTTAACCTTCAATAGCCATATTTTATATTTCATGGCACCTCAATCTAGGCGCTAAAAAGAATTTTAATTTTACAAAAATAGAATATTTCAGCATAATGTTCTTAATTAATCACAAATAATAATACTATATTTTGTTTTATTAATTTTGCCAGCAAATCATATCTTATGGAAGCGAGCAAATTAAAGGAAAAAGATCAACAGGTATTAAATGATCTATTAGAGAACGTTAAGAAACAGACCGATTTATTCTTAGGTTATCCCGTTTCAAAGGACTTCGATTATCAGACACTTTCAGATTTTTTAAAATATCCGATGAACAACCTGGGTGATCCTTTTGTTACTTCAACCTATGCCGTAGGCTCACGTGAACTCGAAAAAGAAGTAGTCCAGTTTTTTGCTGAACTTTTCCGAGCGCCTGCAGATAACTGGTGGGGTTATGTAACCAATGGCGGTTCAGAAGGAAATCTTTATGGCTTGTACCTTGCCCGCGAATTACATCCAAAAGGAATGGTTTATTACTCTGAAGCTACACATTATAGTGTACAAAAGAACCTGCACTTACTCAACATGTCAAACATCGTCATCCGTACCCAGGAAAATGGAGAAATCGATTACGAAGACCTTGAACACACCATTAGGATGAACCGCCACATGCCTGTTATCATTATGGCGAATATTGGCACCACCATGACCGAGGCCCGTGATGATGTGGCCAAAATTAAAAGCATCTTAAAAAAACTGGCTATCCAACATTATTATATCCATGCCGATGCTGCACTTTCTGGCACCTACAGTGCATTGATTGAACCCAGACCAGCATTCGACTTTGAAGATGGTGCAGACAGCATCGCCATTAGCGGTCACAAGTTTTTTGGCTCGCCGATGCCTTGCGGTGTGGTGATTGCCAAAAAATCAAACCGTGATCGGATTGCCCGTTCGGTGGCTTACATCGGAAGTGTTGATACCACCATTACCGGATCTAGAAATGGCCATAGCCCCTTATTTTTATGGCACACCATTAAACGTTTGGGTATAACAGGTTTAAAAACCAGGGCCATGCACAGTTTAGCAACTGCAGCTTATACCGAGCAAAAACTTAAGGCGCTGGGTATTGCTGCATGGCGAAACGTGAATGCTATAACCGTAAACTTCCCTACCCCATCTGCTACAATTTGTAAAAAATGGCAACTGGCAGCTGAGCAGGGAAATTCGCATATCATCTGCATGCCCAACGTAACGCAAGCGCATATCGATCTTCTGATTACCGACCTAAAAGCAGAAATTGTGTTGCAGGATTGACGCGATACAAACATTTTAACGGCCTTGATGTTTAATAACGACGCTAAACTAGTATTACACATTAAACACACCTAGTGATAAGTAATTGTACTATGGCTATCAATTTCCCGCTGATCACACAGATTAACGCAGCGTAAAATTACAAATCAGCGCTCTTCTGCGAAATTTGCGGGATTATATGTACCTTTTTATGTTAACATAATACGCTATGAAAATAATAATTGTAGGCGCGACAGGCACGTTGGGCAAAAAAGTAGCTGAAGCTTTTGCACAAAAACATGAGATCATCCGCGTAGGAAATACCAAAGGCGATGTTCGGGTAGATATTACCAATGAAGCATCGATTAAAGCCATGTTTAAGCAGATTGGGCCATTCGATGCTTTGATCAGTACGAGCGGAAAAGGCCCTTTTGCGCCAGTAAGCCAGATGACGGGTGAGGTATTTAAGAGCGGCTTACTAGACAAACTATTGGGCCAGGTTAACCTTGTGCTTATCGGTCAGCATTACATTAATAAAGGTGGCTCATTTACGCTAACTTCGGGCATATTGGCTGATCATCCCGTTGCAGCAGGCGCCGTACTAAGCGCAATAAATGGAGGATTAAATTCTTTTGTTCTCGCTGCTGCTCCAGAACTTGAAAATGGGGTTCGTATAAATGCCGTCAGCCCCAACGTGGTTGAAGATTCGCCTGCTTATTTCGATTCTTTTCCTGGCGAAATTCCGGTTAGTATGGAGAAAGTAGTTAAAGCTTACGAAAAAAGTGTACTGGGCATTGTAACAGGACAGGTAATAAAGGTTTATTAATTACACTCGGCATTTTAAGACATTTTTTTTAACAAAAGCTTGTTCTAAAATTTTGGTTATTCAAAACCCAAAGCTTTATATTGGTCTATCTAACAAACTCAAGCATGATAGAAACAGAACGCCTCATTTTAAGACCATTAACACACGATCAACTTTTAAAATACATTAAAGATGATCATTCACTTGAAGAAGAGTTTGGCCTTTTGCCAACCAAAAAAAACATTTCTCCTTCGCTTCATGATGCTTTGGAGGAAACGATTTTACCTAACGTTTTTGATAAGGATAAAGATTATCTGTACCATACCTTATGGACAATCATATCTAAACGCGATCATAGAATGGTAGGCGATATCTGTTTTGTTGGTGAGCCTGATCCAAATGGCGAAATTGAAATTGGTTATGGTACTTACGAAGAATTTAGAGGTAAGGGTTTTATGACGGAAGCAGTTGGCCGATTAATAGAATGGGCTAAAGCGCAGCCAAAAGTGAAATCCGTTTTTGCCGCCACTACAAAAGATAATGTGGCCTCGTATTCCATTTTAGAAAAAAACAACTTTATCCATATTGGAGAAGTTGATGATATGTTAAGCTGGAAAATTGAATTGAAATGATTTAACCCATCGTCCTCGTTTGCAACGAGGATGTACGATTATGCCGATTGCATCGGCTTAAGTGATTTAAACATATTACAAATGTGTATTTCATTCATCCTCGTTGCAAACGAGGACGATACTAAAAAGATGCTGACCACGAAGTGGCTATTAGGCCTTTAAAATCATAAAGACTACCAATAAAACAAGTTCAGCATGACGACCGTTTTATAATTTACAATACGATTTCAAACAAGCTCAAACTAATTCCCTGATAGTGTTTCGGTAGTCCATCAGTTTTTTCCATGCTTACTACCCCAACATAATCAAAGCCACAGTCTGTATAATATTCGAGTAGTTTTTCATTATCCGCCCAGGTGTCCATTCTGATAAACTTAATGTTATTCTTTGCGGCGTAATCCTTAGCCCATTTGATAATTTCCTTCACAAAAGAATAACCTCTAAATTCGGGATGGGTTACGATCCTGTGGATATAAATCGCATCATGATCCCGTTCTCCCCAAATTAACTGATCGTTAAACGTAATGGCAAATACACAGGCTACCACGCCATCTACAAGAATTTTATATTGGCGGTTTTCATCAATTTCGGCTTGCACCATTTCTCTACTAAAGCCTTGCCAGTGTTTGTTAAACACTTTCTTCTGGTGAGCAATAGCCATATCAYAAAACTTGAAAATGACATCGATGTCGGCTGCCAGGCTGTTTTGTACTTGTAATTGCATGAAACAAAGGTAAGGGTATTTTTTATCCCGTTAGTCGGGATTTGCAATTCCGTCTTTGGAGTTTAGACTTTCGTGGATTTCAAATCCACAGAACAGTGCGACGGGATTTCAAATCCCGACGAACAAAAACTTAATAACAAACAGATTCTTCACTGCGTTCAGAATGACATGAATAGCAAAAACAAAAACMGGGCTGCTTTCGCTATGGAATGCAGCCCTGTTTTAAATAACATTGG
>NZ_JBFTQI010000195.1:0-8375 GCF_056398925.1 Pedobacter sp. 01T416_2 | reverse complement strand
GATGCTTATTGTTACGGTATTAATGATTACCGTACTGAGCTTATTAGGGGTTAAATACGCGGTTCTGTTAGGCCTGGTGGCCGGTATTTTTAACGTGGTTCCTTATCTGGGAATATTCTTTGCGCTGTTAATAAGCTGCCTGATTACTTTTGCAACAGCAGGTGCAGGTAAAGTGCTTCTGGTTTTGATCGTTTTTGTTGGCGTTCATGCTGTAGATGGAAATGTGCTAATGCCGCTGGTAGTGGGGTCGAAAGTAAAAATTAATGCACTCTTCGCCTTTATTGGTATTGTAGTTGGCGAAATGATCTGGGGGATATCGGGCATGTTTTTATGCATACCTTATCTGGCCATATTAAAAATAATCTTCGATAGAGTGGATAATTTAAAACCTTGGGGTATTTTAATGGGCGAAGAGCATAAGCCCGACAAAAAGAAACGCGTTTATCGGATTACGAAAAAAATTAAATTAGAAGAAAAGGATTAGTATGGCCGAAAATAGATCGCCTCATATTTTAAGCACTTCTGCCAATCTGTTGGGCATCTGCTTTATTGTGCTTACTTCTTTAAAAAAACTCGCACTTACCGATGGTTCCATCATTGATGAATTTGCAGTAGCTGCCGTAATGTTTTTTATGACCAGCTGTATCTTATCTTTTATCTCTATGAGAAGAGAAAGAAACGCAAGTCAAAAGTTAGAAAAAGTTGCCGATTTTGTCTTTCTATCAGGCTTGGTTATCTTATTCATAGCAACGATTTTAATTGCCTTTAATTTGATCAAGTAAGTAAAAATTATAATAAAT
Organism: Pedobacter sp. 01T416_2; assembly: GCF_056398925.1. Lineage (NCBI taxonomy): Bacteria > Pseudomonadati > Bacteroidota > Sphingobacteriia > Sphingobacteriales > Sphingobacteriaceae > Pedobacter > Pedobacter sp. 01T416_2. The sequence continues at coordinate 7,575 of NZ_JBFTQI010000195.1, read as the reverse complement.
GAAACCTTTATTTGTATTACTTATCGTTTATATTGCCCTATTAGCCTTCGGCGGCCATACCACATTTGATAAAGGAAATATTTTTGCAGGCAATATCGCCATGGGTGTGATGTTACTTTTTACAGCTATAGGGCATTTCAAGTTTAAAACCAGCATGGCTGCTATGGTTCCCTTGTTTATTCCTAAAAAAGTAGAAATTGTGCTTTTAACAGGGGTTCTGGAAATCTTATTTGCCATTGGCCTGGCTATTGAAAGCACCAGATATTTTACCGGGATAGCCCTAATTATTTTTTACATTGCTATTTTACCTGCCAATATTTATGCTGCCAAACACCGCATCAATTACGAAGATTTGTATAAGCCAGGGCTTGGACCAAAATATTTATGGTTCAGAATACCCTTTCAGCTTTTCTTAATCGCTTGGGTTTGGTACTTTAGCGTTCGATAATATAGCTCAACCATAAAACATGCCTAACAATCCAATTCCTGCAAGTGCCAATAATCCAGCTGATGCTTTTACACGTTTACTCACTGTTTTAGATACACTGCGTACACAATGTCCCTGGGATAAAAAACAGACCATGGAAACATTGCGCCATTTAACGATAGAGGAAACTTACGAATTGAGCGACGCCATTTTAGAGGGCGATTTAGACGAAATTAAAAAGGAACTTGGCGATGTGATGATGCATCTGGTTTTTTATTCGAGAATTGCTTCCGAAACCAATGATTTTAACATTACAGATGTTTTAAACGGAGTTTGCGATAAACTGGTAAACCGACATCCACATATTTATGGCGATGTTGAAGTGCAGAACGAAGAAGACGTTAAACGCAATTGGGAGCAGATTAAACTAAAAGAAGGCAACAAATCGGTTTTGGCTGGTGTTCCATCTTCACTACCAGCTTTGGTTAAGGCTGCCCGCATTCAGGAAAAAGCCCGCGGCGTAGGCTTCGATTGGGAAGATAAAAATCAGGTTTGGGAAAAAGTAGAAGAAGAATTACAGGAGTTTAAAACTGAATTTAACGTTGCCGATAATACGGCCATTGATATCGAAAAAGCAGAATCCGAATTTGGCGATGTACTTTTTTCTTTGATCAATTACGCACGTTTCATTAACATCAATCCTGAAAATGCATTGGAAAAAACCAATAAAAAATTCATCAAACGTTTTCAGTACCTCGAAACCAAAGCAAAAGAAAACGGAAAAGCCCTGGCCGATATGACCCTTACAGAGATGGATGTATATTGGAATGAAGCAAAGAAATTATAGCCAAAAGGAGTAGAATCGCAAATTTAATATAAATTTTGCGAATGTAATCGCAAAATTTATATTAAATTTGCGATTATGATTTCAAGAGCAATATCAGATTCTATCGAAAAACATCTAAAAGATGAAAAGGCGATCATCCTTTTAGGCCCAAGGCAGGTTGGAAAAAGTACGCTCTTGCAACAGCTTTCTTCTAAATTTGCTAAACCTGTTATGTGGTGGAATGGTGATGACGCAGACATTAGAACAATACTTTCCAATACCACTTCAACCTCCTTACGTGCACTTCTTGGAAAAGCCAAAACGTTGGTAATTGATGAAGCGCAAAGAGTTGACAACATTGGTTTATCTATTAAATTAATCATTGATCAACTTAAAGATGTAAAAGTAATTGCTACTGGTTCTTCAGCCTTTGAGTTAGCCAATCATATTAACGAACCACTTACTGGTAGAAAATGGGAATATAACCTATTTCCTTTTTCGTTCGGAGAAATGGTGGAGGAAAACGGTCTACTTGCAGAGAAAAGATTATTGAACCATCGCTTGGTTTATGGCTACTATCCAGAAATCGTGAACAATCCAGGTGGAGAAGAAATACGCTTAAAACAATTATCGGACAGTTACCTATATAAAGATATCCTAACCTGGGAGAAAATACAAAAGCCAGATAAGATGGAGAAATTAATCCAGGCTTTGGCTTTTCAGGTAGGCAATGAGGTATCATATAACGAACTAGGGCAATTAGCAGGTCTGGATAATCAAACAACAGAGAAGTATATCGATCTGCTTGAAAAGGCATTTATTGTATTCAGATTGGGATCTTTAAGTAGGAACTTAAGAAATGAGCTAAAGAAAAGCCGAAAGATCTACTTTTACGACAATGGTATCAGAAATGCTGTAATTAATCAATTTAGTCCAGCTGTATTAAGACAGGACATTGGTGCCCTTTGGGAAAATTTCGTAATTAGTGAAAGGGTTAAACTTCTTGCTTATAAACAGATTAATTGCAACCAATACTTTTGGCGTACGCATGCACAACAGGAAATAGATTATATTGAAGAAAGAAACGGGTTAATGAATGCCTACGAAATTAAATGGAACGCTAAATCCAATGCAAGATTTCCAAAGACGTTTTTAGATGCCTATGAGAATGTGGAGACTAAAATAATTACACCCGAAAACGTGAGTGAATTTTTGTTATAAATAAAATTCCCCATCCACATAATACCATTTCCCATCTTCTAATCTGAAATTAGATTTTTCATGCAATATTTCTGTTTGGAACTTTTTATTCAGATAATAGGCCTTAAACTCGACGATATCAAAATCAGAAAAAATAATTTCGAGTTTTAGCCATTTGGTGTTTTTCGCACTGCTTAAATAAGCACTTTCCGAATGCCCTTTTCTTTTACTGCTATGCGTGGTGTCGTAAAGATAATCAGCATCAGCTACTACAAAAGCCGAATATCTGGAACGCATTAAGGCCTCTGCAGTTGGTGCCGCCTTCACTTTTAAATGATAAGGCTGGCAACAATGGCTAAACGCAGCTCCACTTCCACAAGGACAGTTTATTAAATCCATGATTAAAATTTACCACACAAAAGTATGATTTAATATTCCTGCTGCTAAAATTTCCGTAAAATTGCAGCTGAAAAATGAGGTATTTCTTTCACATTGCCTATCAAGGCCAGTACTTTAGTGGGTGGCAAAAACAACCTGGGGTAAAAAGCGTTCAGGAAGTTATTGAACAAACCCTATCGAAGATTTTAAAATCGCCGATTGCGATTAACGGCTGTGGGCGAACAGATGCGCATGTACATGCCAGTCAGTTTTTTTTCCATGCAGATATTGAAAAAGAGATTGATTTCGATCTGCTTTACATCCTGAATAAAGCTTTACCTTATAATATCGCCGTATACGACATTATTAAAATGGAGGGGAAACCTCATGCCCGGTTTGATGCTGTACAACGGAAATATGATTATTTTATCCATACCTATAAAGATCCTTTTTTAAGCACCCAAAGTTCCTTTTATCAATTAAATAATCTAGATTTTGATAAAATGAAAGCCGTTGTAAAATTATTACCCCAATACAAAGATTATAGGGCTTTTTGTACGCATCCTGATAAATACGAGCATACCATCTGCAATGTAATGGAAGCCGATTTATTTGTAAATCCAAAAGGCGACAGGCTGAGGTTTCATATTGCCAGCAACCGCTTTTTGGGCAAAATGATCCGCATTATTATGGGTAAAATGCTAATGGTTGGCAAAGGAGAACTTAGCTTTGATGAATTTGAAGGCGGACTGATTACCCTGCAATCCTCAAAACTATCATTACCCGCTCACCCAACAGGTTTATACCTTTCGAAAGTCACTTATCCATATTTAAACCTCGAACCACGCACTGAATTTATCCATAGTACACAAGGTATAGACTGGATTTCAATTTAAGTGTAGCGTTTTCATTTTGAACTCCGTTTAAGGAGTATGAAAGTTCAAATCTGTATTTTCCTCTTTGCACTGATCCTATCATTAGGCTGTAAAAAATCTACAACCGTGGATGTTTTATTGGATGGCAACTATACAGGTGTGTTGGTAATTACCAATAGTGTTAGGTCTGTGCCGATAACCCGACCAATTTCTATCTCGTTACAGGATGGAAAATTCAACATTACTCCTAGTGCTGATGCTAACCTAAAACCATCGGGAGGTAAGGGAACCTATAACTTTAAGAACGGGATCGGATATTTTACAGATGAGGGCGTTTGGACAGCAGATTTTGATTGGAATATGATTTTAAATGGCGAATACGATATTAGAAGCAGCGGAGTAGATTTAACCCTTAGAAAAAGGTTTAAGCTTCAAACAGATTTTTCTCCGGCTACCTCTTACGCTACAGTAGATTATGAATATATTTTAAAAAGAAGTAGTTAATCCTCATCTAAATGAAAAATTTAATATTCTTCTTTATTGTCTTATCTAGTTTTGTTTTTGGATGTGAGAAGAAATCTGAAACAAAAACGACGAATTACGAATTTGAAATCAATACTTCAAAATCAATCGGTGCATCTACATTAGTATTAAAATCGATTAGCGATAGCCGTTGCCCAATAAATGCTGATTGCATTGGCGCTGGTGGTGCAAAAGCTTTTTTCAAATTAACATCTAATAACATTGATCAGGAAATTATCTTATGCAAAGGAGATTGTGGCACCTTAGAGGGTGTAGCAAACCTTAAAATTAACGGCATAGATTATTCACTCAAATTAATTGACATTACACCATATCCTCAGCTTCAGAAAAGTGATAACACACCAACTGTAAAAGTTGAGTTGACAAGAGCTTAAGTTTAGGTTTGCTTGGGCATCGGAAAATGATCTGTCCGGTGACCCAAGTTTTTTCCTTATTTAAATCGGATTGCTTTAAGCGGAGAAACTTTACTGATCAATAGCGAAGGGATAATCAAGACCGTTAAACATACCACTACCGTAACGATATTAAGCAGCAGCACATCAATAAAATGAAATTCTATTGGTGCATAAGCTAAAAAGTAGGAGGCCTGGTTAAGCTTGAAAATGTGAGTGGCCTGCTGTAAAAAACCAAGTCCTAAGCCCAGAATATTCCCCAGTAATAAGCCAATACCAATTAAATAAGCCGCATTGTAAAGGAAAATTTTCATAATGCTCCAGTTACTGGCCCCAAAAGATTTTAGCATCCCGATCATATTTGTTTTCTCCAAAATCATAATCAACAATGCGGTAACCATGTTAATTACACCTACAATTAACATCAGGATTAAAAGCACATTGGTGTTTACATCAAGAAGACCTAACCAGGTAAATATATTAGGAAAATTTTCTTCGATAGAATACGAGCGCAAATTGCGTGGAAGCTTTTCATAAATATTATTGGCAATAGGCTTAAGTCTGTTAAAATCATTAATCCTGATTTCTATACCACCAATTTCGTTGGCGTTCCAGTTATTCAGGCGTTTAATTATATTCAGGTTGCCAAGTACAAAACCCTTATCAATATCTTCTACACCAATATCATAAATGCCTACAATTTTAAATTTACGCGGCCGCAACTGGTTTTGAACAAAATACATGATAAAATCATCACCGGTTTTGAGTTTTAAACGATTAGCCGTATAATTCGAGATGAGCAGTTCTTGCATGGCAGCTGTACTGTCAGAAAAATCGATAATGGTTCCGCTGATAATATGCTGCTTAATGTAATCCCACTTATAGTTTTTGTCGATCCCTTTAAAATTAATGCCTTCAATTTCATTATTTGCCGAAAGGATAGCAGGTTTTGTAGCAAAAGGATAATAATATTCAATGTCAGGATTATTTTTGAGCATTTTTTTTGTTTCTCCATCAAGTACGAAGGGAGAATGCTCAAAAGAATTATTCAGATCGTAACGGGTCACTTGCACATCGCCCAAATAGCCTCTTACTTTATCCTGAATTTCAGTTTTAAAGCCTTTTATAATGGCTATAGAGAGAATCATAACAGCCAAACTCAACATCACGCCTGCTATTGCAATACGCACGATAAGTTTTGAAAAAGTACGCTCAGATTTAATGGCTATCCGCCCTGCGATGAAATATTCGAAATTCAATTTAATCAATTTGTATTAACAAAAATGCTCAATTCCTTTTTAAAAATGGCATTTTCGGAAATAAATAACCAACTTTAAACATCAATTTTTAAGTTGTAACAAGAAAATACCAATAGCATAATTGAAATATATTGTAAATTGTTTTGTTATAATACCGGAAGATTAGAATAATACTCAAAATGAAAAATTACATCAGCTTTGCTTTAACCAGTTTAATTGCATTATCGGCCTGCGGACAACCCAAACCACTTGAACAGGAAGTTCTTGGAAAGAAAAGCCCTGAAAACAGAAAACTGATGATCAGGACTGTTAAACTGCCATCGACAATTAAAACCGGTGCAGAACAGACCGAAAAATACCTCCCGCTTCTAAAAGGAAAACGTGTGGGTATGGTGGTTAACCCCACATCAATTATCGGTACGCAGACTTCGGTTGATAGCCTGCTGAAACGAGGTGTTAAAATCCAGAAGATATTTGGTCCTGAGCACGGTTTTAGAGGTAATGCCAGTGCAGGCGTTACCGTTAACGATGATGTTGACACCAAAACAGGTATAAAAGCCATCTCGCTTTATGGTAAACACAGTACACCAACGACTGAAGATTTAGCAGATATCGACATTATGGTGTTTGATATCCAAGATGTTGGTGTTCGYTTTTATACCTATATCAATACCTTACAGCACGTTATGGAAGCCTGTGCAGCAAACAATAAAACGCTGTTGATTTTAGATCGCCCCAATCCAAATGGTTATTTAATTGATGGGCCGATTTTAGACCCAAAATTTAAATCGGGCATTGGCGTGCAACCTATCCCTATTGCGCATGGCTTAACGGTTGGCGAATATGCGCAGATGTTAAATGGCGAAGGCTGGTTGAAAGATAAGGTGAAATGCAAGATTACCATTATCAAAAATGCCAATTACGACCATGATATGGAGTATACTTTACCAGTTAAACCCTCTCCTAACCTAAATACACAGCAATCTATTTTACTTTACCCATCTACCTGCTTATTTGAGGGCACCTATTTAAACCACGGCCGCGGAACGATGTTTCCATTTACTGTTGTTGGGGCACCGTACCTTAAAGGGAAATTCGATTTCAGTTTTACGCCGAAAAGTATAAAAGGAATGTCAGAAACACCATTGTTTCAGGATCAGGTTTGTTATGGCTTAGATTTAAGAACTTACGATACCTCAAAACTGGTAAAATCGAAACAGGTAAACATCAGCTGGTTAATCGAACTGTACAAGGCATCCCCAAGAAAAGAAGATTTCTTTAACACCAAGCTGAGCAAAGAAATGGGTACTATCGAAAGATTAGTTGGTGTGGCAGATTTCAGGCAACAGGTAATCGACGGAAAAAGTGAAGCAGAAATTAGGGCGAGCTGGGAACCAGGACTAAGTGCATACAAAACCATGCGGAAGAAATATTTGCTATACAATTAATTATTGAATGAGAGAGGGATTGAATGACTGAATGATCGGATTGYCCCTTGCAATTATTTTCAAACTTAATAGAAAGAGGTTTGTTATTATAGATGATTGATAAGCGCTGTGCTATTCAATCATTCAAAAACTTAATCATTCAATCATTTTAGCTATGAGCGGTCCGAAAATTAAAAGTGATAAACCAGGAAGCAATTACCAGGAAGAAGTGCCCAAAGGCAGGGAGC
>NZ_JBFTQI010000194.1:0-8411 GCF_056398925.1 Pedobacter sp. 01T416_2 | reverse complement strand
CGTTAATGCTTTCCCCTTCTCCATTATCTTATCGTACACTTTTTCGAGAAGCCTTGGAACTGTAGAGAATACATTGGGTTTTACATGCTGAATATCGGCTACAATGGTTTCCATACTTTCGGCATAATAAACTCCTGTATAATTAAACAGATATAAATAAATGATCATCCGCTCGAAAATATGCGAAAGCGGCAAAAAGCTTAACCCTTTTTTAACGCCTTCGGGTATCACCACAGCCGAGTTAACAAAATTTGCCACCAAGTTATGATGCGTTAGCATTACACCTTTTGGCGTACCCGTAGTGCCAGATGTATAAATTAGGGTTAATACATCTTCGGGTGCAACATTAGCACGATATTTTTCCAAATCAATATCTGTACTCGCTTTGCCCAATTCGATTAATGTATTCCAGTTTTCGGTTTCTGTAATTTCGTTAAAACTATAAATCTTAATGGCTGGGTTAATTGCATCGGCACAAGGTTTAATTTTTTTATACAAATCTTCGTCGGCTACAAAAATAATGGCGATTTCTGCATCTTTTAAGATAAACTGGATATCGTGCTCGGCCAAGGTTGGATATAAGGGAATCTGATAGGCACCGATTTGGTTGGCTGCAAAATCGGCAATATTCCATTCAGGTCGGTTGTGCGACATTACAGCGACCCTGCCCCCTTTGCCTATTCCTTGTTTAATTAATCCGCGGCTTAGGTTATCTACGGCAGTACAAAAATCGGTTGTACTATAATTTATCCATTTTCCGTTAATTTTTCCGCTGATGAATTCTTGCTTTGGATTTTCGAGGCTATATTTCAAAAGATCAAAAACCCGTTTAATTTCTGCCGCCATATGAATTGTTTATTATTTGGTTAAGTTAAAAAATCAAACATAAAGATTAACATCTATATGCCTTTTTAATAAAAATAATACCTCGTAGTTAATAAAACGCTGTATTTACTTTTCGTAAAAAATATTTAAATAAACTTAGTGATTACAAAATTACTATGCAAGCATTGTTTTTTATCCTTATGGATTTTTACCAAAAAAACAGAAACGGCATTAAAGTTGTTAGGCTGATAATTATTTACAAAACATTTAAATTATGAAAAAGTTATTTACAATTTTAGGATGCATTGCATTGTTTGCCCTTACTACAACAAACGTTAAAGCTCAAAACTATAAAACCGGACTAGGTTTAGGCATTGACTTTGGTGATGGTGCTACATTGGTTGGTCCTTCAGTTAGGCATCACTTTAGCCCTAAAGCTGCACTACAAGGTGAAGTTTTATTTGGTGGAAACTCTACAATTATCCAGGGATTTCTTCAATACAATTCATCTATCCCTGGCGCAAAAGGTTTAGACTGGTATTTAGGTGGTGGTCCGTCGATTCAATTGTATGATGGTGGTTCTAGTTTTTACCTGGTTCCGATGGTTGGTTTAGATTATAAATTCTCTGGCGCACCGTTGGCATTAGCTTTAGACTGGAGACCAAGACTTTACATTGGCGACAACGATAGCGATTTTAACGCTGGAAGATTCGGCTTAGGTTTTAGATATACTTTTTAAGCGGGGGCGTTTGGCGCTGAGCGCTGAAAGACTAAAGCAAAAGTATAAAGGCATAAAAAATCCCGTAGGAAACTAATCTTACGGGATTTTTTTATTTCCCGAGTGATGGACTCAAGACTAATGACTTAAGACTCTAGACTTAAATTCCTGTCCATTTTTTTAACACTGCTTTTTGGGCTGGTGTTGCATTTTCGTTTACAGCTGCCTTTAAGCGTACATTTGGATTTTCTTTCAAGCTTAAAGAAATTTCTTTTTCAAGTCCATCGCGGATTACCTTAACCGTTAGCTGATCGCCAATTTTTTTATCGGTAATGATGGGTAAAATATCTAGCGAAAATTTCGGTTCTTTTAATTTCACATTTTTCAGTACATCACTTAGTGATGAGCCATCAATCAGTACAATTACATCGTTAACATTTAAACCACTTACCCAAGCTGCTGAGTTTCTGGTAACCGAAGTTACTTCTAAACCTTTAGTAGCCAACTGAACTGCTGCACCACTAACCGGTTTACCAGGCGTTGCATTTTCTGTAGAAACATCAACACCTGCATATGCGAAATATTTTACATAGTCTACATCATCTACACCGTTTACATACTTGGTCCAAAAGTTAGTAAAGCTAGTTCCTGATATCTTTTCAACCATTGCTTTAAATTCTGCATCGGTATAACCACGTTTTAAGGTTTTGCACTGCAAATACATGGCTTTCATTACATCATCTAAACTTTTAGCACCCTTGGTGGCATTAATGATTTCGAGATCCATCAAAATACCGATCACTTCTCCTTTATTGTAGTAAGAGATGGAATTGTTTTTTGAATTCTCATTCGGACGGTAGCCAATAATCCATGCGTCATAACTAGATGAAGCAGCTGACTGATATTTAGCTCCAGGGGTATTTAATACTGTACCAACACCGCTAGCCAGATCTTTCAAAAATTCGTTTACATCAGTAAAACCTGCTCTATGCAAGTATTTATTTTCGTAATACGATGTAAATCCCTCAGCTACCCAAAGGTTAGTGGTGTAATTTTCGTTGTCATAATCAAAAGGACCTAATGCCACCGGACGTAAACGCTTAACATTCCAAAGGTGGTGATACTCGTGTGCAACCAGGCCTAAAAAGCCTTTATAACCTTCTGCAGTATTGTAAGCGTTTCTTGTAGCGCCTAAAGTGGTAGAGTTTAAGTGCTCTAAACCTCCACCACCTTTTAAGAAATTATGAACAATGAAGAGGTAATATTTATTAGGGTTTTCGCCATAAACTGCAGTTTCTTTTTCTACAATTTTAGCCATATCTACTTTAAGTTTCTCTTTATCGTAGTTACCACCGCCGTACATGGCTACTTCGTGACGAACACCAGAAGCTGTAAATTCGAAAATATCCTGATTACCCACTTCAATAGGGCTATCGTAAAGAATATCAAAATCGGTAGCTTTATAGGTGAATTGCGCTCCAGCAACAGGTGTTAAACCAGTAGAAACTTTACTCCAGGTATTAAAAGGAATAATTTTTACAGTGCTTGGCGATTTGATCATGCCATCAGGATGCATAAAAATCCCTGTTGGAGACAAGAAAGCGTGAGATTCGTCGATAAAAGGTGTACGCACCGAGATTTCGAATGCATAAACACGATAGTTGATCTGGATATTGGCAGCCTTGGCTGAGAAAATTCTCCAGGTGTTTTTCCTTACTTTTTCAACTTTTACGGCTTTACCTGCTGCAGTAGCCTTAAATTCTTCTACACTTTTTTCAAACTCGCGAACCAAATAAGAACCTGGTGTCCAAACAGGCATTTTTACATCTACATAATCTTTTGCCAAGCCAGAAATATTCATCTGAACTTCAGCATAGTGTGCCTGTGGTTCTTTAAAAGAAACCTCAAAGCCTATTTTTACCTGCGCCTTCGCTGCCATAATACACGTTAGTAGTAAAACTAAACTTAAAATTGATTTTTTGTTAAACATATTGATATTGACTGTGTTTTGTTGCAAATTTAGATTTATTGACGGGGTTTTGGAACAAAATAGCTAAATGTGGTGTAAAATAGTTGTTTCGGTTCAACTTGCGTTTGGCGTTTGGCGATTTGCGGAAAATACAGGGAGCTTAAGTACCCAAATGGCACCAAGCATGTTTTTGTTGATTTTTGAAGGGATAATAATTGACTATGACCTATTATTTACACCCAAACTGTAGACTTCAGACTGCAGACTTCGGACTAAAATCGGTAACATCCTTAATACAACAAATTTAGGACTAAACTATTTGAATATTTTTACGCTCTAATTCTAGAATATTAATCTTATTTTAATGTTCGGAATACGCACGACACAAAAAGAAACATGAAGAAAAGGTATATTATCTATGCTGTTTTAGCTATAGGCTTGGCTTATTTGGTCTATTACAGAATTAACGCAAATAAAAAACTCGAAGGGAAAGGCGGAGCATCTGCCGGAGCTGGAAAAGGCAAACTTGGTGGCAAAGGGGGCGCTTCTGCACCATTGATAGTTGACGGAATCATCGTAAAACCGGTATCGTTTGATAATGATCTGGAGGTAACTGGCGCTATTGATGCAAACGAATCTGTTGTATTAAAAAGTGAAGTATCAGGATTGGTTACCGGCATCTATTTTCAAGAAGGTACAACGGTATCGAAAGGAAGTGTACTGGTTAAAGTAAACGACAGAGATATACAGGCCCAATTGCAGGATGCACTAACCAAACAAAAACTTTCCGGAACAAACGAAAACCGGGCAAAACAACTTTTGGCTAAAGGTGCAATCAGTCAGGAAGAATATGATACAGCGCTAGCAGATTTAAAATCGTTGCAGGCGCAGGCACAATTAATCAGGGCACAACTGGCTAAAACGACTATCCGCGCACCTTTTACAGGCAGAGTGGGTTTACGTAGTATTTCTGCAGGAAYATATTTAACACCAGCCACCGTAATTGCCAATTTGGTGAGCACCAACCCGGTTAAAATTACATTTTCTGTTCCTGAAAAATATGCTGGGCAGATTAAACTCAATTCGGAAATTACCTTTACCACTGATGGTTCTTCTAAAGAAAACAAAGGAAAGGTTTATGCCATTGAACCTGGAATTAACGCTGCAACCAGAACATTGCAGATCAGGGCTCTGGCTCCAAATGCCGATAATCTTTTATTACCTGGCTCATTCGCCAAAATTAAACTGGCTTTAAACACCCTTCAAAATGCTATTCTTATCCCTAACGAAGCAGTTATTCCTGTTTTAAAAGGTAAGATTGTTTATATCCAAAAGGATGGAAAAGCACAAGAGGTTAAAGTAGAAGCTGGTACACGTACCGATGAAAATATTGTAATTACTTCGGGATTAAAAGTTGGCGATACGGTTTTGACAACCGGATCGATGGCGTTAAAGAAAGATGCCCCGGTAAAAGTTCATTTGGTTAAACAATTATGAGTATCTCAACCACGGGTATCAAAAAAGTAGCCTTTATTGCCGTCGCGAATATGGTTTTTGGCCTGGTTGGCTGCAAGCAAACCCCTAAAGAGCGTGCCGCGATGCAGGTATATGTATCCTATGCTGAAGCAGATTCGGCTACAGTAATGAAGGTTTTAGATCCTTTGCAAAAAGAAATTTCAAAAATCAGCAATATCCATAAAATATCAACATCATCCCAAAAAGGTGCAGGCAATATTATCGTTGAATTTAACATGGATAAAAATATAGATAGTGCAGCTATTGAGGTACAAAACAGGCTAACTGTGGCTAACACCGGTTTACCAAAAGAAGCCAAAATATATTGTTTTAGAATGAACAACGAGCATAAAAAAAATAAATACAATCAATAATGAGTATTTCAACCACGAGTATAAAAAGGCCGGTTTTGGCCATTGTGATGAACTTATTGATTGTCCTTTTCGGGATAATCGGCTATACCTTTTTAGGTGTGCGCGAGTATCCGTCTATCGACCCCACGGTGGTTTCGGTAAGAACTTCCTATCCTGGTGCCAACTCAGATATTATCGAATCGCAAATTACCGAACCTTTAGAAAAATCGATCAATTCAATTGATGGCATCCGAAATATTTCTTCATCAAGCAACCAGGGAACAAGCAATATTACCATAGAGTTTAACCTCGATAAAAATATAGAAGAGGCCGCAAATGATGTGCGTGACAAAGTATCGCAGGCTGCCCGTACCTTACCAAAAGATATTGACGGTTTACCGGTAGTAAGTAAGGCCGATGCAAATTCTGACCCGATTTTATCAATGACCATCCAGAGCGATAAACGCAATACACTGGAGTTAAGTGATTTCGCTGAAAACGTAATCGCTGATCGTATCCAAACCATTCCGGGTGTAAGTAGCGTACAGATCCAGGGGCAACGGAAATATGCCATGCGTATTTGGATGGACCCAAATAAACTAAGTGCTTACGGTTTAACTTCACAAGATATTGTTACCGCCTTAGATAATGAAAACGTAGAGCTTCCATCAGGAAAAATCACCGGAGCTACTACCGAGCTGACAGTTAAAACCTTAGGAAAACTGACCAACGAAAGCGAGTTTAACAACTTAATCCTGAAAACAGATAGCAACCAGGTAATCAAATTAAAAGATGTAGGTTATGCAGTTTTAGGGCCTGAAAACGAAGAAACCATTTTACGCGAATCGGGCAGACCGATGGTGGCCATCGCCATTATCCCTCAGCCAGGAGCCAATTACCTCGATATCAGTAAAGAGTTTTACAAGCGTTTTGATAAGCTAAAAGCCGATATCCCTCAAGACATTAAGCTAAAAGTTGCATTAGACAATACACTATTTATCAAGCGATCGGTAACCGAAGTTGCCGAGACGATTGGTTTATCATTGGTACTGGTAATCTTGATCATTTACCTTTTCTTTAGAGATTGGGCTATTGCCTTCAGACCATTGATTGATATTCCGGTATCGTTGATTTTCACTTTCTTTATCATGTACGCCTTCGGATTTTCAATCAACGTATTGAGTTTGCTGGCCATTGTGCTCGCTACGGGATTGGTGGTAGATGATGGTATTGTGGTTACCGAAAATATCTTTAAAAAGGTTGAAGAAGGGATGTCGCCTTTCGAGGCAGCCATTAAAGGATCAAATGAAATCTTTTTTGCCGTAATTTCTATTTCCATTACCCTTGCAGCCGTATTCTTACCGGTAATTTTCTTGCAGGGATTTGTTGGCCGCTTATTTAGAGAGTTCGGGGTGGTAATCGGTGCAGCAGTATTGGTTTCGGCCTTTGTATCGCTTACTTTAACACCAATGTTAAACGCCTACCTGATGAAAAAAGGTGGACATAAACCATCCAGGTTTTACAATTGGACCGAACCCTATTTTGTAAAATTAAATGATGCCTACGAATCGAACCTGAATAAATTTTTGGATAAAAGATGGCTATCCGTTCCGATCATTTTGGTTTGTATGGGCTTAATTTTCTTATTCTGGAAGATTTTGCCAAAAGAAACCGCTCCATATGATGATAGAAGTGCGATAAATATTAATGCGACTACTCCAGAGGGTGCATCTTTTACCTATACCGATCAGTTTATTATGAAATTGAACCAATTGGTTCTCGATTCTGTACCTGAAAAAAATGTGAACATAACCATTACCTCGCCAGGTTTCGGTGGTTCAGGCTCGGTAAACTCTGGTTTTGTAAGGATGGGTTTAACTGATCCTGAAGATCGTAAGCGTTCGCAAAAAGACATTGCCGATATGCTTACCCGCATTACAAAGAAATATACCGAGGGCAAAACCATTGTAAATCAACAACCAACCATCTCAGTTGGCCGCCGTGGCGGTTTACCGATCAGTTATATCATCCAGGCACAAAATTTCGAAAAATTAAGGGAGAAAATTCCTTTGTTTATGGATGCGGTATCGAAAGATCCAACATTCACCGTTTCGGATGTGAACCTGAAATTTAACAAGCCTGAAATTAATTTAACCATCGATAGGGATAAAGCCAAAAATTTAGGTGTTTCCATATCTGCTATTGCCCAAACCTTAAATTTAGGTTTAAGTGGCCAAAGGTTTTCGTATTTCTTCATGAATGGAAAACAATATCAGGTAATTGGCCAGTTCGATCGTGGAGACCGGAAAGATCCATTAGATTTGAGCTCGGTTTATGTACGTAATGATAAGGGCGAATTGGTTCAGCTCGACAATGTGGTTACTGCTAAAGAAGAAAGTAGTCCACCACAACTGTACAGGAACAACCGTTTTATCGCAGCAACTGTTTCGGCAGGGTTAGCACCTGGAAAAAGTATTGGTGAAGGTATTGATGCCATGGACGCCATTTCTAAAAAAGTATTGGATGAAACTTTCTCTACTGATTTAAGTGGAGAATCGCGGGATTTTAAAGAAAGTTCTTCAAACACCTTCTTTGCATTCGGTTTGGCACTGCTACTCGTTTATTTAATTCTTTCGGCGCAGTTTGAGAGCTTCAAAGATCCGATTATTATCATTTTAACCGTACCTATGGCGGTTGCGGGTGCATTTTTATCGCTATGGTTATGTGGCCAAAGCTGGAATATCTTTAGCCAGATCGGTACCATTATGCTTATTGGTCTGGTAACTAAAAATGGCATTTTAATTGTCGAATTTGCTAACCAGTTAAAAGAAAAAGGCATTCCAATCCCCGAAGCCATACGGGAGGCTGCTGTTTCGCGTTTGCGTCCAATTTTAATGACCAGTTTGGCGATTGCCATTGGTGCACTACCTATTGCATTGGCTTTAGGAGCTGCTGCAAAAAGTAGAATGAGTATGGGAACCGTAATTGTTGGTGGTACCTTATTCTCTTTGGTTTTAACCTTATTTGTAAT
>NZ_JBFTQI010000193.1:0-8421 GCF_056398925.1 Pedobacter sp. 01T416_2 | reverse complement strand
GCAATAAGACACTTGATCCTAAGATCCACCATTTCCAGCGGTGTTTTACAATAAACAGTCCGAAAACAAATAAGAAACAGATAATGGCGCCAAAATAATACGGACCTGAAGTACCCGGTTTGTTGCCCCAATACTGGTTGGTACCCAAATTTTGCGCCACATAACCAATGGCCTGCTTTGGATCAACGCCCTGAAGATTTTTTTCAACTGCTTTATAAGTATTGCTTTCAGGTTTAATAATTTCGTCGATACTGCTTGCACCACCATAAATATTCGGAATCAGAAATGAGAAACTCTCTCCAACACCCTGGCTCCATTGGTAGGCATATTCTTTATCTAAACCATTTGCAGGTTCAGCCTTATCGGTAGTTAAGTTCGATTTACCACGGATGGTTTCTTTGCCATACTCGTAGGTTGTCCACAAGGTACCTGCATTTACCAGAACCGATAAGAAAATACCCGCAGCAATATAAGCAACAGCTTTACCAAATGCCGGAAGCTGTTTTGCTTTAAAGGCATGGTAAAGTTCTATACAGCCTAGAATAAATAACGCTATAAATAAATAATAGGTCATTTGGATGTGGTTCGAGCGGATCTCTAGCGCCATAAACAGCGCCAGCAAACTGCCTCCTACCAGATACCTGCCCCTTAGGATGAGAATAATGGCAGCCAAAATAGGAGCGAAGAAACCAATGGCCAGGGCCTTATTGCTATGCCCCGCAGCAATAATGATAAAATTATACGAGGTAAATGCAAAAGCAATTGCACCCGCTGCAGCAAGCCATGGATTTATTTTTAATACACAAAATAATAAATAAGCACCTAAAAGGTATAACAGCACCGTTCCAACAGGATCAGGGAATATACCTTTTATTACATCGATACCATAAGTGGTAATATTTAAAGGATACTGCACCCAAATCTGGTAGGCGGGCATACCACCAAACATCTGGTTGGTCCAAAGTGGTCCTTTACCATCTTTCGCCTTAATATCCATAATTTCTTTCTGCATGGCTTTAGCCTGCAAAACATCGCCCTGCTGTGGCGCTTTACCCTGCAAAACAGGACTGAAGTAGGCAAAAGTGATGACTACAAAAAACGCAATAATGGCTAAGTGAATGCCATTTTTATTAAACCAGTTATTCATTAAGGTTTGTTTAAGTTTAAACGAACGTCAAAAATAAAAAATTGGGCGGTATAAAAAAGTAATAAATTAAATGCATGCTGAATAAAAAATTAGATTTGTAGCAAAGAATAAAAATTCAACCTATTTATTATGAGAAAGTTTGTCGTTACAATCGCTCTGGCTTTATTATCTTTTTCTTCGTTTTCGCAAATTGTAAGTTTAAATACCAATGAAATTAAAAAGCTGAAAACCCAGATCAAAAATGATAAGGAAACCCAAAAACTATACCTGGGCTTTGAAAAATCGGCATTAAATTATCTAAACGAAAACCCGAATCCAATTGATACCATCAGAACTGAAGGATTATTAAAGGGAAATCCAAAAAAAGAGAAAACCAGATTAGCCCTGGCAGATATGAACAAAATGTTTGTACTGGCCTTACAATACCGCATCACCGATGATCAAAAATATTTAAACAAATGTGTAGAATTTCTTGGTGCATGGGCCAAAATCAATAAACCAAATGGCGATCCTATTGACGATACCAATCTGGATAAAGCCATTGAAGCTTACGACCTGATTAAAAAAGACATCCCAACAGCTGATAAAAAACAGATTGAACAATGGCTTACTGAAACGGCTTGGGCAGAAATTAACAGCAAGCGGATGAAAGCGGGGAGAGCTACCGCCATTAATAACTGGAATGCTCACCGGCTAAAAGAAGTTGGCGAAATCGGTTACACCTTAAACAATCAGGATTTTATTAAATGGACTATCGACAATTTAAAAAGCCACATCAATATCAATCTATATGCTGACGGAACAAGTTTGGATTTTAAAGAGCGCGATGCCATGCATTACCACATTTACGACCTGGAACCTATGTTAAAGTTGGCCATTATGATCGACAGAGCGAAAGGCACCAATTTTTATACTTATGAGTCACCGAAAGGATCTTCGATCAAAAAATCTGTAGAATGGATGATCCCATACATTAATGGTGAAAAACAGCACGAAGAATATGTGAATACGACCGTTAAATTCGATCGCGACCGTACAAAGAACAATGAACCTGGATTTGCTCCCGGGACGATGTTTAAACCAGATTTGGCTTTACCTGTATTGAAACTATCTGTTTATTTCGATAGGGCACAGGCTGATCTATTAAAAAAAGTAAATAACAATGATACCAGCTGGCAGATGGTATTGGATAAACTACAGCAAGAAAGCAAATAGCTTCCAAAACAAATAAACTTTCAATAATTATTGAAAGTTTAAAAATAAGTTTATATTTGTGTATGGAATTAGCAGCAGCAAAATTAAAATTTATAGAAGCCTGGGGCAAATTAGGCTCCGAATGGGGAATTAACCGCACCATGGCCCAGGTACATGCGCTATTACTCATTTCTCCTGAAGCGCTTACCACCGAAGAAATTATGGAGGCGTTGAGTATCTCCAGGGGAAACGCCAACATGACCCTGCGCGATTTAATTGGATGGGGCTTAATTGAAAAACAGCACAAAGCAGGCGAGCGCAAAGAATACTTTTTTGCCGATAAGGATGTTTGGAATATTTCCCGACAGGTAGCTAAAGAGCGTAAAAAAAGAGAGTTAGAGCCTGTTTTAAAAGTTTTAAATGAACTGTCAACGGTAGTGGGCGATGAAAAAGATCCTGAATTTAAAACCTTTAAAAAATCAGTAAGCGATATTAACAAACTTGCCCTCAATGTAGATAAAACTTTAGAAACGATGCTTAAAGCAGAAGAAAGTTGGTTCTGGGGTTCGGTATTGAAAGTGTTTAAATAGAGACGTGAGATTTGGGAGGGAGGTATTGAGTAGCAAGATTTGAGTATCAAGTAGTAAGTATCGGGTATCAAGACATATTACCCCTAACCACTAAAAAGCCTTACCCTTAAGTTCGGCTTAATTTTTTAACCACAACTTTCATTTTTTACTGAAAGTATTAAAATTTAAATAAAATGAAAACGCTTAAGAACCATGTGATTTTATTTGATAATGAATGCCCAATGTGTTATGCCTATACCAAAACATTTGTAAAAACAGGTATGCTGGCCAAAGGTGGCCGTGAGGCTTATCAAAGTATGCCTGAAAACATTTGTCCTTTGGTTGACAAACAAAGAGCCGCCAATGAGATTGCGCTCGTAAACACCGAAAACGGTGAAGTAACTTATGGTATCCAGAGTTTATTTAAAATTATTGCGCATGCCATGCCCATCTTTAAATCGCTGTTTTTATTTGGGCCATTTGTTTATTTGATGCGTAAGCTTTATGCCTTTATCTCTTACAACCGTAAAGTAATTATTCCTGCGCCCGTTAAAGAAAACACTATACAGCCTAGCTTTAAAATCCAATACCGTTTGGCCTATCTACTTTTTACCTGGTTTGTTACAGCTTACATTTTAACCGCCTATGCACATCTTCTTACCGATTTTGTCCCACTGGGGAGCCAATATCGTGAATACCTCATCTGTGGTGGACAAATATTTCTTCAGGGCGCCATCATTGTTTTTTATAGAAAAGAAAAACGCTGGGATTACCTGGGCAACATCATGACCATCTCTTTTGCTGGTGCACTTTTGCTTTTGCCTGTTTTGGTTATCGCACAATACCTCATCATCCCTTCTATATTTTTTATTCTTTACTTTTTGATGGTGGCCGGACTTATGTTTTTGGAGCACCTCCGCAGAAACAAGCTGTTACACTTGGGCTGGACGATGAGTATTACCTGGGTGCTTTACCGTTTAATTGTTTTAGGTTTAATCTTTACTTTATAGGAATCATGAAATACAGAAGAATTGTACTCGCAGGAGGAAACGGATATTTAGGTACCGTACTGGCCAATCACTTTAGTCGTCTGGCTGGTGAAGTGATTATCCTATCTAGAAAACCACAAGCCGCAGCAGGGAACATTAAAACCCTGCTGTGGGATGGCCAAACCCTGGGTGACTGGGTAACAAGCCTTCAAGGTGCCGATTTATTGGTTAACCTTTGTGGTAAAAATGTAAACTGTAGGTACACCCCTAAAAACAAGAAAGAAATTATCAGTTCCAGGTTAATCCCTACCCGTTTACTCGGCGAAGTAATCAAAAGCCTGCAAAACCCACCAAAACTTTGGATCAACATTACCTCTGCGACCATTTACCGGCATGCCGAAGACCGTCCACAAGATGAACTGACGGGAGAAATCGGTGATGGCTTTTCGATTGAGGTGTGCAAGGCCTGGGAAAGTAGTTTCTTTGAAAACGAAACCCCAAAAACCAGAAAAGTAGCCCTTAGGATGGGCATTGTACTGGGACTAAAAGATGGCGCATTTCCACGCTTGCTCAACCTGGTTAAACTGGGCATGGGTGGTAAACAGGGCAATGGCGAACAGTATGTAAGCTGGGTGCACGAGTTAGATGCCGCAGGTAGTATTGAATGGTTACTGAACCACAATGAGATTGAAGGTATAATAAACTGTACCGCACCTGAGCCAATTAAAAACCACGTGTTTATGCGCAGCATCAGAAAAGCTTACGGCATCAACTTTGGTTTGCCTGCTCCTGCCTGGCTACTGGCCATAGGCGCAAAAATAATCGGAACCGAAACCGAACTGATTTTAAAAAGCAGGTGGGTTAAACCAAGAAGATTGTTGAACAATGGCTTTGAATTTAAGTATGCGAAGATAGATGAGGCAGTGAAGGGGGTTGAGGGAGGAGGGTCAGAAGGCAGAGGGTTGGAAGGCGGGAGGCATTGAGCGGGAATAATATTTAAATACAATTGTCTTTCAAGATATGAAAATATTAAAGGTCATCTATATCATTTCGGTATCGATCTGTGCACTAGAATTGTTGCTATTTTTGTGCAGCCCCTTTGGAGGTCCGCTTACCATTATTAATTTAATGAAAAATGGCTTTTTTTCTGCACAAGAAGGATATAGGGTGATTCCAATCCGCTCGATGTACAGTCCAGGGGATAAACATATCAGGTATCTGGAAATAATGAACAGTGCATTTACCAGTGGCTATTTTTTATCATTGATGGGGAGTTGTTTATCCCTTTTACCGTTCAAAATAAACAAAAAAACAAAATATAAAATTGGTATCATCCTTTTTACCTCATCGTTATTGTTCTCCTTCATTGGCGGTGCCCTCTGGCATTATCTGGTTCGCATATGGCTTCTTAACTGAAATATGGCAACAATTATTTTAAAGACACTAATCAATGCATCTATTGTACGCTGTTTCGATCTGGCTAGAAGTATCGACCTTCATGTACAGTCGATGCAAAGTTCCGGTGAGAAAGCCATCGCTGGGAAGAGAGATGGTTTGATCAATTTACATGAATCGGTTACCTGGCGGGCCAAACATTTTGGCATTCCATTCGAAATGACAAATAAGATTAGTAAAATGGAATACCCAACGCTCTTTGTAGATGAGATGGTTAAAGGCCCCTTTAAAAAACTCCATCACCAACACCAATTTAAAATAATTGGTTCTCAGACAGAAATGACTGATGTTTTTGAGTTTCAGGCACCATTTGGCTTATTAGGCCAGCTTGTAGAAAAAATATTTCTTAAAAATTATATGTTGAAACTAATTGAGAAAAGAAATAAGGTAATCAAATTTCAAGCTGAATGGTAATATGCGCTATTTGTGCCTTGCACTATCATTAAATTGCCATAGCACATTAATAATTTTCCAGGCCCCATTTAATTTAACAAGGTGCATATAATCTATCCATTCATCTGCAATTAGTTTAACTGAGGCCGTTTTCTCTGAAATATCAAGCATTTTAACTTCCTTTTTAGGAACAGCAGGGAATTTATCTTTTTTGCGGTTATAACTTTCAGCTAAGATAACCATCGATTCTGCAGAGGTTTCACGAACATAATCCTTGTTTGTTTCCTTATCCGTCCAAAACGTGCGTTTAACCAGCCTTGGGTGCAGAGCCTGCTCCATTTGTTTAGGGTTTGGGATATGCTGCGATTCTATATAATCAAGGACTGCACGTTTGATTTCTAAGCTATCCTGTTTTGTCTGGCTAAAGCATTTCGCACTTACCATCCACAAGGAGATAAAAACAATAAAATATTTCATAGTTACCGGTATAGTTTTGGTTTTCTGGTTGAGGTTTAAAAATATAAACTTAAACTATATACTTTAAACAAAAAAACCCTGAAACAAGTTCAGGGTTTAGTTTTATTTCACTTCTTCGTAGTCTACGAAGTCGCCGAGTTTATCTGTTTTACTTTGATCAGGCTTTGGAGGCATATAATCTATCGAAATAGAACCTTCAGGTTTTGACCGTCTTTGTTGTTGCTGTCCCGTAGCCTGACTTTGCATTTTGCCGGCCAGATTATTAAACAGCATTGGCAGAATTAACCTAATCAACATTCTGATCAGCCAAAGTACCAATATTGTGATGAAAATGAATTTTACTAATGCCATTTTTTAAATTACTGTTGTTACAAATATAGACGTCATAAAATTTATTTTGTTACTTACTGAGCCTTTAATTGCATTTTGATTACAAATATAATACGTAAATAAGCCTATAAAGGTTTTAACCACACCTTAATAAATCTTTCCTGTGATGATAATTCACCTTTTGACGCAATAACCTCTACGTTCTTTACCATGTCGCTGGCGATGTAAAAATCGTTGTAGCCCACCAACCTTTCCAGTTCAATAAAAACCGGCAGGTTCCTATCTCTCTTTTTTATCCTAAAGTTTTTAAACAGTTCTTCCAGGCTCCATAATTGAACATCTTTCTTCAAAGTAATCTCAATTACACCATTCTTTCCATTCACTCCATACTTTTCAGTTGCTGGTCTATCTTTCAACACATATACGGCCTCGACACCAGCTGGCCTGATGTATTCCATTACATTTACGCCGCTAAGCACAATATTGTTCACTACATATAAAGGTGGGTTTGAAATAATACCAGCTCTAGATGGCACACAAATCCTGATTGTTTTTTGATCGGTAACAACCTTATTTTCAACAGGTTTTACATTCATTGTATCAACAACCTGAGCAGATGCACTACCCATAAATACAAAAACTAAAATAATAAGATAAGTATGTTTCATTAATCTTCAATAATTTCAGCTACGCGGCCTACCTGACCATCTTCGAGCCTCACTTTTATCCCTCTGGAATGAAATGCCGATGAAGTAAGCAGATCTTTCACTACACCATAGGTGATATTTCCCGACTGCTGATCTTTCTTCAAAATAATTCCGACTTCCAAGCCTGGATAAATGTCTTTTCTGTTTTGCCCGTCCATTGTGCTGTAATGTAATGATGATTAAAGTTTCAAAATTCCATAATTATTTTGAGTGTTAAGGTAATTTACTGAAATCTATTTCAGGTTTTTTACCTGTAGTGCTTCTGGTAAGAATTTTTCTTGGTGTGGTATAATCGTTAAAAAAGCCACCGTTCTTTAAATAAAAGGCGCCTTTATCTATCCCTCCCTGATAATCCATCCGGTATCCTTTTGCTCCTGTATTGTCGGTAGTAAAGCGGGCAGACTTTAATTCGGTCCATGTTCCTTTATCATCACAGATCCATTGGTTATCAAACAAAACTTTCCGCGATAGGTCGCCCTGTACAGGTGAGAAGTTTTCTAAAAATGAATGGAAGCGCTTTAAATAGGTCTTAGTCTGCGGTCTGGTGAAACTGGCTATCAATTGCCATTTATTGGTTTCAGGTGCAAAGAAATAAGCAGTGTAGGTAGTTAGGCTATCTTTTCCAGGTACCCCATGCAACAAGAATTTATAGGTATTTCCTGCTTTCCACATATAATTCAGGTAACTCTGACCGCCAGCGCCTTCATTGCCAAACTCTCCCGTATGTACACCTTCGCCTTTCTTTAGCATTTTAATCTTGTGCGATTCCGGGATACTTTTAGGATCGTCGGTATTGAAAGGACTCCATACCGAAAATAAGATATGCCGTTCGGTTGGACTATTTACCTGCATACCGAAATAGCCTTCACCAAATCCGTTAGCCATAAAATAAGAGCCTAAAATATCTTCACCCTTTGGTACAGTTACTTCGTTATAATACCACGCTGCGTTTACATTTTCAGGTTGTTGATAGTTGAGGTGAACCGATGGCCCACGCCTGCCCCAATGAAAAAAGTTGCCTTCGTTGTTTTTAACATAAGCCGTTTTGCCTTCAGTAGCTGTTCCACTAACGGATAAGGCTTGTATTGAAGGGAATTTCATTCCAGTTTTGCTTATTCCTTTAATGGTTAAGGCAACGTAGCCAGTATCTTTAATGGTCC
>NZ_JBFTQI010000192.1:0-8432 GCF_056398925.1 Pedobacter sp. 01T416_2 | reverse complement strand
TACTTACATTCTTTTGTTCGATGGCTTTTCCGGCATAACCAGGTTTATTTACACCCCATACCACATTGCTGTTAAGTAAACTGATGTATCCCGTATTTTCAAAATAAAACCCTGCAATTGCACTTTTAACAAGTCCTTCTACATTGCTCGGCCTACGATCGTATACGCCTCCTTCTTCCTTTGTGGTTTTATCAAGATAAACACTAACCTGATCAAAGTAGATCTCTGAAATTTTATCGGGGCTTTCGCCGCTGATATACACACCACTTTCTCCCGTACATCTGATATTGCTGAAATAAATATTTTTAACCGCTCCTACCTTTCCCTTGGTTTGTCCTTTTGGTAAACGCCAACCAGCATCTTTATTGTTGCTGGTTGCTCTTGGGTAAGCAGTAATATAAATCGGCTCTGCCTTGCCCCACCATACATCCGAAAAAAGTTTGGATTCGATAAACAGGTTGGAGAAAATTACGTTGTTTACTGTGCCCTCATCACGGTTTTGAATACCAATGCCGCGGTTGCTTTTCCTGATATTACAATTATTGATGAGCACATTACTGATCCGGTCCATATTTTCAGAACCTATTTTAATGGCGCATGAGCTAGAGGTCATGGTGCAGTTACTAATCACAATATTTTCGCAGGCACCATATTCTTCAAATTCACGTCTGTTTTTTAAGCAGATACAATCATCACCTGATTCGATAAAACAATTGGTAATCCTCACATTTTTACTATGATCAAGATCAATACCATCGCTGTTACGGATTTTAATACTGTTCAACAGCGTAATATTCGATATCGATACATCATTACAACCCACTAAATGGACCGTCCAGTAGGCTGAATTCTGAAAAGTTACCCCATCTATGTTCAGTTTATTACAACCGATCAAAGTAAGCAAATGCGGCCTGGGGTCTACAACATTAAAGGGTTTTAACACATATGAGTCGCTAAGCTCCTCCCCCATAAACGAAATCCCATTTCCATCAATTACACCTGTTCCACTGATGCTTACCTGTTCTAGTTTTTCCCCGCCTATCCAAACGGTTCCCTCGCCTTTGTTTTCACGAAAGGCACTTTGGGTATATAATTTTTCATCCGGACTAGCCAAGAGCTTAGCACCACCCTCCACTCTTAAATCGATGAACGATTTTAAGTTAAAAGGACCAGTTAAAAACACATAACCAGCTGGTACAATTACCTGCCCACCGCCTGCTGCAGCACAGGCATCGATGGTTTTCTGAATAGCAGCTGCATCATTGGTTTTGCCATCGCCAACTGCGCCGTAGTTTTTAATATTGTATAATTTATTTTGGGCCAGCGTGCCGAAAGAAATCAGCATTGCAAAAAAGAGTAATATTTTGATCTTCATTTTCAATTCATTAGGAATAAATACATAGAGCTATTTTAGGCAAAGACCCGTTTACCAAAAAACGGTATAAAGTGCTRCAAGAATACCACATATTATAACCGAGGCAATGGTAAATGCCGGAGTAACCTTAAACATGCTACGGTCTATTTCAAGACCCTGTGGATTATCTTTACTTTTCGGATCGGTTAACGTAACCAAAACCATCAAAATAATGATGATCACAAATACCCACGACATCCTGTTTAAGAAAGGGATTGGCTCAATGGCCCCATTGGTTAATGTGGGTAAAAATTTAAACAAGATAGATAATGGTATAGTTAGTAATGCAGCAGTTAGGGCTGCACGTGAAGTGGTTTTTTTCCAGAAAAAGCCCAGTAAAAAGATGGCAAAAACACCCGGTGAAATAAAACCGACATATTCTTGAATAAATTGATAAACCTGATCAAAACTTCGCAATGCAGGCGCAATAACGATAGCAATTAAGGATGCAATAACCACAGACCACCGACCAACTGAAACCAAACGTGTTTCTGAAGCTTCGGGTTTGATAAACTTTTTGTAAATATCAAGCGTAAATATGGTGGCTATACTATTGCATTTCCCTGCTAAAGAGGCCACAATAGCAGCAGTAAGTGCGGCAAAAGCAAGGCCTTTAATCCCTGCAGGCAATAAATTCATAAGTACCGGATAAGCATGATCTGGTTTAACCGTTCCTGCGGCATCGAGCATTTCTGAATGAAAATAACCACGTTGATAAAGCACATAAGCCGCAATACCTGGAATAACAACAATTACCGGAATTAGTAATTTTAAAAATGCAGCAAATATTAGTCCGTTGCGCCCGGTTTTTAAATCGGCTCCCAACGCCCTTTGAACGATATACTGGTTACAGCCCCAGTAATTTAAATTATTGATCCACAAACCACCTACCAGTACCGCAATACCTGGCAGTTCGTTGTAGAATTTATCTCCTTTCGAAAATATCATATGAAAATGATCAGACGCTTCACTGCGTAATAATGGAAGCGAGGCTAAAACACTTGGCGCATCTAATTTTTCGGCTACGAGTTTAAGTGCCATATAACAGGTAATCAACCCACCTGCAACTAAAACAAAAACCTGTATTACATCGGTATAACCAATTACCTTCATCCCACCCAGCGTAATGATAGCAGAAAAAATGGCCAGGAAAATGATGCATATATTAAAAGGAACGCCTGTAATGGTTTCAATAGCAATGGCACCAAGAAAGAAAATAGACGTCAAGTTTACAAACACATAAACGAGTAACCAAAAAACAGCCATCAGTGTACTCACCGTATTATTATAGCGGTTAGACAGGAACTGTGGCATAGTGTAAATTTTGTTCTTAATATAAATGGGTAGAAAGAATATGGCTACAATAATTAGCGTGGCGGCTGCCATCCATTCGTAACTTGYAATGGCAAGCCCCATAGCAAAACCCGAACCCGACATGCCAATAAAATGCTCGGCAGAAATATTAGACGCAATGATAGATGCACCAATTGCCCACCAGGTAAGTGAGCCTTCTGCCAGAAAATAATCTTTGGTATCGGTACGCTTTTTTTTCTTGCTCCGATAAACCCAATAGCCATATGCCGAAACAATAATAAAATACATCAAAAAAACAGCATAATCGAATGCAGACAGGTGGTTCATATAGATTTTATATTTGGGTTTTTTAAAAATCAGAAAAAATCCCAATGTTGGGGGCTAAATTCGATTATTTAATTACGTAAACGTTTTCGCCTAGCTTGTAGCAACAACATAGACTTATCCCCGTTAGCAGCCTGTTGATTCGCGCTTAGTGAGCACCGATTTCAATATAATATTCTGTTCATCATCCAGTTGTTTATTATTGAGAATTTTGAACAGGCATTTTGCCGCTTCGCGCCCGATTTCGAAGGCCGGCTGTGAGATTGTGGTAAGTGAGGGGCTCAACAGTTTTGCGGTACTCAGGTTCGAAAAGCTCAGTATTTTCACATCATCCGGAATCTTAAGGTCCATTTCTCTACAGGCGCAATAAGCAGGAATAATAAATTCTTCAATGGAAGAAAAAAGAGCATCGGGCTTATACTTTTTAAGCAGTTCCTTTATATGTTGCAGATTAAGGTCTTCGTCATCCTGATATTTAACAACGGGCTGCTCATCAGCAGCTATTCCATGCGTTTTCAGTGCATCAAGATAACCTGCAAACCTGGCTTTACCAGCTGGAAGATTTTCCAACCCATATAAATACGCAATTTTGGTACAACCGCATTCAATTAAATGCTCAGTCGCCTGAAAAGCAATTTCGTAATCATCGGTAGTTACTTTAACTGCATCCAGGTTTTCATAAACGCGGTCAAAAAACACCAATGGAATTTTCTTAACCAGGTTGGTATAATATTCACTGTTATACTCGCTGCTCGATACTGATGTAAGAATACCATCTACCCTGCCATTTAATAAACTATTGGTGAAGGCAACTTCTGCTTCTATATTCTCGTGGGTTTGATAAATAAGTACATGGTAACCGTATTGCCTTGCAATCTCCTCAATTCCTTTTATTGAGAGGGAGAAAAAGTTATTGGCTACACAGGGAATAATCACCGCTACCGTTTTAGTTTTATGGCTCCGTAGGTTGCTGGCGGCTGGATTGGGTGTATAATTTAACTCTTTGGCTAAGGTCCACACCCTGTTTTTAGTTTTTAAACTAATCTCGTAACTGTCATTGAGGGCCTTGGAAACGGTTGCGATGGAAATATTTAATTCCTGAGCCAACCGCTTAATGTTCACTGCTTCCGCCATGTCTTAAAAATTTGTTTAGTTAGTTTTTTCAGAGGAAAATGCCCCATATAACACTTTAGTTAGCGATATTATAGGTCAAAAGCTTCTTTTTCACCAGCATCTTCATCAAAAACAATCCAGCTTGCCCCAATTGTTAGAGCGGGTTTGCCGAATTTATGTTCATAACATTTGTTGGTTACAGCAATAAGATACTTCTTTTGACTAAGAAAAAGTATCTGCTACAAACGAAAATATGAAATAATCGTAATAACAACGTTTATTTCTTTTCTTTTATACATTTCACTAATGGGGATTCAGGCAGAAAAGGATGACCATTAGTGCAACTCAAGCCGTAACCTATTAAATATAAACAAATTAAAGTTGATTACACTCTAAAGAATTAAAATTTACTTAATCGTTTACGTAAATAAAATCGGCAAAATATAAAAGTTTAAGCTTCTAAAAACTCAACTTTAACTTATAAAACCAAAGAAAATCTTTAACCAATCCATTTCTAGCCTTATGAGAAACCAAAGCGAAACTTCAAAGGATAATCAAAATCCTTTGCAAAATCTTGATCAATGGGAAGAGGATATATTAATCCGCTACCCTGATCCAAAAAACATCAACGCTGAAAAAAAAGAAGAGCAGTTCAGAAATTATGATGAAACGGAAAAAGACAGCGTAAAAGAATTTTACAGGCTTAACCATACTTATCAAACCTATGATTTCGTAAAACAGAAAAAAGCAGATTATTTAAAATTCGACAAACAGGAGATGCCGATCTGGAGTGCTTTTGATTTTTTAAACAAACTGGTAGATGATTCTGATCCTGACACCGATCTGGACCAGATGCAGCACCTGTTACAAACATCAGAAGCCATTAGAAACGACGGCCACCCCGATTGGATGGTGTTGGTTGGTTTAATACACGATATGGGTAAGGTACTGTGCCTGTTCGGAGAACCACAGTGGGCCGTAGTGGGCGATACTTTTCCAGTAGGTTGCGCTTATTCAGATAAAATTGTTTATCCAGAATTTTTCAGTCAGAATCCGGATTTTAAAAACGAAACCTATCAGACCAAATTGGGTGTTTATACTCAAAATTGCGGTCTAGACAATGTAGACATGTCGTGGGGCCACGATGAATATGTATACCACATGATGAAGCCCTACATTCCGGAGCCAGGTTTATACATGCTCCGTTACCATTCCTTTTACTCGCAGCACAGGGAAAATGCATACGATCACCTGATGAATGAAAAAGATCATGAAATGTTTAAATGGGTTAACCTGTTTAATCCTTACGATTTGTACTCTAAAAACCCCAATCAGAAAAGCTGGGCAGAACTAGAACCTTATTACAAGGCACTTGTAGCTAAGTATTTACCAGCCACTATTAAATTTTAACATTCTATCTCA
The DNA here is from genome assembly GCF_056398925.1 of Pedobacter sp. 01T416_2. Taxonomy (NCBI): domain Bacteria; kingdom Pseudomonadati; phylum Bacteroidota; class Sphingobacteriia; order Sphingobacteriales; family Sphingobacteriaceae; genus Pedobacter; species Pedobacter sp. 01T416_2. Next base: position 2,845 of record NZ_JBFTQI010000192.1, on the reverse strand, counting down.
AAAACAGTATAACCAAATAAAACAAACCAATTTATGAACCTAAATCTACAAAAATCATGAGATTTAAATGTACAAGCTTAAAGTATGGCAGCATCTTTTTGCTGCTTTTACTCATCAGCCAGTCGTTCAACGCTGTCTTTGCGCAGGATGAACGAAAAATTACCGGGAATTTAATAGACACCGAAAACATGCCAATTATTGGTGCTTCGGTTTCGGTAAAGGGCACCAACAAAGTAACGGTTACCGGAGATAAAGGTGCTTTTAGCATCTCTGCCAAAAACGGCGACAAACTCGTATTTACTTTTATGGGCTACGAAGCCAAAGAAATCACTATTGGCACCGCATCGAGCTATAAAGTAACCATAAAAGAAGCGAATACCTCACTTACAGATGTAGTTGTGGTAGGATATGGAAAAGGGTCTCGCAAGGGCTTATCAAGTGCCATTACTTCAGTAAAACCTGAGGAATTAAATAAAGGAGCTATTGCAGATGTTGGGCAGCTGCTACAGGGTAAAGTTCCGGGGCTGAATATTAGTGCCAGTGGCGACCCCAACAAACCTGCGGCCGTAATCTTACGCGGTGCATCTACCGTTAATAGTCCAGGAGCACCTTTTTATGTTATAGATGGTATCCCTGGAGCCGATATTGCGGCGATAGCACCAGCCGATATTGCATCAATTGATGTATTAAAAGATGCCGCAGCAACTGCTATTTATGGTAACCGTGCAGCTAGTGGCGTAATTATAGTAACAACAAAACGTGGTAAATCGGGCATGCCGCAGTTAAGCTATAGCGGCTATATAGCTGCCGAAAAAGTAAGTAATCAGCTTGATTTAATGGATGCTGATCAATTAAGGGCTTACCTTACAGCTAACAAGGTTGCATTTTCGCCAAATGATGATAAAGGCGAAAATGTAAATTGGATGAAAGCCATTGAGCGTTCTACAGCATATTCGCAGAACCATAACCTTTCATTTAGCGGTGGTACCGATCACAGTAACTATAGCGCCAGCTTAAACTACTTTAACAAGGAGGGTATTTTAAATAAAAGTTCATTAAATCGTATTATTGGTCGATTAAACATAGATCAGTACGCATTCAATGATAAAGTAAAATTCAGTTTAAACCTATCCAATTCGAGTAGCAAGTCTATTAACGAGCCATTACAGAACATTGTATTGTTACAGGCTGCAAAGCGCTTACCTGTTTCGCCAATTTATAATGCAGATGGAAGTTATTTCGAAAACCTGAACAATACAGGTTATTTTAATCCGGTAGCCATTGCCGATAATGCACAGGACGAAACAAAATATAACGTTTTAATTGGCGGTTTTAATACGGAAGTAAAATTGCCGTTTGGCTTTACCTATAACATTAATTTATCTTACCAGAAAACTACCGCTGCCCATGGTGAATTTTACAGCAGTTATTTTGGAAAATACCCAACATCGAACTTTTACAATAACCCCGACCCAGGCATTGGCATAGCACATACCCTGATTGGAGGTGTGTTTGGCACTAACGGCTCGGCTCTAAGAAGCAATTTTGAAAACACCAATAAAATATTAGAAACATTCTTAACCTGGGATAAGAAAATCGGCGACCATACCTTAAATGCCGTACTGGGTTACAGTTATCAGGATAATATCGTAGGTGATGGCTTTCAAACTTCAAGCACCAATTTCCCAACAGATTTCGTTGGCTTTCAAAACCTTACCCTGGGTAACCCCTATGCCATTCCTACTTACCGCATTAATTTAGGAAATGACCTTGTTTATCAAAGAATCCTGATGATCTCTGACTTTTTCAGGTTAAATTATAATTATAAGAGTAAATACTTTTTGCAAGGTTCAATCAGACGTGATGGAAGCTCTGCATTCGGAAAAAATAACCAATGGGGTTATTTCCCGTCTGTTGGTTTAGCCTGGAGAGTAAGCGAAGAAGAATTCATGAAGGGCCAATCATTTGTTAGCGATTTAAAAATCCGTGCCAGTTATGGAGTAACTGGAAACTCTTCAGGTATAGGTGCCTATTATGGACAGTTAGTTTATGGTGGTTTCGGCACTTATTACAACAATGGTGTGCAGGCAGGGGCGTATGCACCTATCCAAGGTGCAAACCCCAATTTAAAATGGGAAAGGACATCAACCAAAAACATTGGTGTGGACTTTGGTATTTTAAATAACAAAATTACCGGTAGTGTAGATGTCTATGATAAAAATACCAATGGCATGCTTTTCAAATACAGTGTACCACAAGCACTTGTTCCGGGCGGCCAATTATACGCAAACGGTGGTAGCATCAGTAATAAAGGTATCGAAGTAAGTTTAAATGTATCACCAGTTGCTACCAAAAGTTTTTCATGGTTGAGTAGCATTAACATGGCCTATAATAAAAACAAAATTACAAGCTTACAAGGTCCTATTTCTAATGCAGATTCTATTCGTTACTCGGATCCTGAAGGGCCAGGACAAACCAATGCAACTTTACAGATTCTGAAAGTTGGTTACCCGCTTGGCCAGTTTTTTACGCTAAAATATGCAGGTAAAGATGCAAGTGGTAACTCGATGTTTTACAAACACGATGGTACTACAACGACTACACCAAGCATTGGAACCGATTATTTCTACCTGGGCAATGCGCAGCCAAAAGTAATAATGGGTTGGAGCAATACCTTCAAATATAAAGAATTGGAGCTGAACATCTTTTTAAGAGGAACCTTTGGTAATAAAATATTTAACGCCACCAAAGCTGATTTATCTTACACCGCAGGCGCAGCAGTTAATAATATACTAAACAGCGCTGCTGACGATAAAGTAACGGACACAAGAAACTCATTCTACTT
>NZ_JBFTQI010000191.1:0-8490 GCF_056398925.1 Pedobacter sp. 01T416_2 | reverse complement strand
GCTGAAGATTGATGACTACTTGCATATAGAAAGTGCAAAATTGGCAAGATATCATCATCAACAAATTCCTGCTTTATCCATTTTTTTGCAACTGATCTGAATTCGCATGCCTAAAATCCACTTTTCATTATATTAATGAGCTAAATGCGGCCCATTAAAAGTATAGTCCTGTTATTAGTCTCATTATCCATTTTTTTTCATTTTCTCTTAACATAATTTTGTTATTGAGGTAGTTTTAATTAAACCAAAATTTAACTATTAATTAACTTATTTTATTTCGATGAAACAAAAATGGTACTGCTTATTAGGTTTGATTATCACGATCTGTCTGAATCATGAAAGTGGTTTTGCATTCCAGCCGACAGTTCAAATACCTTTTTCTAAAGCTGATACCGTCCATAGATTACAGAAAAAAACAGTTAGAGTGTTGGATCAGGGCAGTTCCAGACCTTTAGATAGTGTCCGTGTTACGCTGGGAAAAGAATCTAAATATACCATTGAGGGAATTGCGGTTTTCGAGAACACTGACGATTCCGTTGTTATACTTTTAAAGCCGGGATATCATAGGGTGGGAAAGAGAATACCCGCTTCATCCTTAACTGTACGTATGGTCAAGGCAGAAGAATCAATGCCTGCATACTTTGTAAACACAGGCTTATGGAAAAATGCTGGTGAGGTGTTTTCCACTTCAGCGATAACAGTAACAGGAGCAGAGCTACGTAATGTGAATCCGCTTAGCCTGATTGATGGACTAAAGTTTTATGTGCCGTCATTATCGATAATGAGAGGAAACAATGATGGGGCTAACCCCAATATACTTCCTCAGCTTAAGTTGAATGGCACAGGTAATTTTCCGTTTTCGGCTACTGTTATAAACGATAATAATGGTGTATCAGGTGTGTTGAAGACACCCTCGGCTGCAGATTACATCGCATCGAGTATAACTTCGAACACTTCTCCGGTGTTTTTATTGGATGGTGTTCAGGTATCGGTTCAGACTATTTTGGATATCGATCTTAACCGCATTAAGAGCGTTACGGTTTTAAAAGATGCTGCGGGTACTTCGAGCTATGGTTTACGCGGGGGCAATGGGGTTATTGCAGTGCAGACTACTAAACCTCAGGGTAGATTGGCGATTTCGTTTACCGAACAGGTACAGATTTCCGCACCTGATATTTCTTCTTTCAAGCCTTTGACCGCTAAGCAGAAATTAGACATAGAGAAAAATTCAGGGCTGTTCAACGGACCTTTGGCCCCGGTTTTCCAAAAAAGATACGATCAGGCTTATAACAACAATGTAAATACCGATTGGTTGGCTGTTCCCCTCCAAAATGGACTGAGTACGAAACATTCACTTGATTTAAGTGCGGGTAACGAAGATATCGCATATGGTTTGAGTGCATCCTATAATGACATTGAGGGTGTAATGAAAGGCTCTTTTAGGAAAAACCTTGATCTGGGCGCATATTTTGGTGGTCATTTTGGTGCTTTTTCCTTCAGTAATCATTTTTCTTATCTGGGGGTAGATGCAGCAAATTCTCCATATGGTGGGTTTGGTAGTTATGTTAAAATGAACCAGTACTGGCAGTTAAACGATCCATTTACCGGGAAATTTCAGAAAACAGTCGAGTCTAATGTACTTGCAAATGGCGATTTGGCTTATCTAAATCCAGCTTATAACGCAACCATTTCGACATTAGATGCTACAAATTATGCCCGCTATAGTAATCTAACTAGTCTCAACTGGCTGATTGGATCTGGGTTTCAGTTAAATGGAATGGTTAGCATCGCTAGGCAATCTGACGAAATAAATTATTTCCTGCCTCCCGATCATACCTCATTTGCCAATATTACTCCTGATAACCTATTTAAAAGGGGGCAATACAACTATACTTCCAACTCGTTTATGGATGTTCAGGGCGGTATCCGTTTACAGTATCAGAATAACTTTGGTAAACACCAGGTGTTTGCAAATGTGGGCATGAATTTATCACAGACCTCAAGCGAATCCGAAGGCATTGCAGTCAGTGGCTTTGCCACGGACCGTATAACTGATATATCTGCTGGAAACGGGTATTCAATTTCAAAACCGGTAAGCGGCAAAATAGTGACCCGTTATGTTTCTACCTTTGGCAATTTTGGCTATAGTTACAACGGACGTTATCAGATTGATCTTTCCGGATCAATGGATTATTATTCTGGGGTTGATATGGCTACTAATTCTGGTGCGATAGGATTCTCATGGAAGGTTAACCAGGAGCAGTTTCTAAATTCGGTAAAATGGATTAACCTTTTAAAGATCAGAGGCAGTTTAGGAATAGCCGGTAACCAGGGCTTTTTATCTTATTTGAACAGGACTACCTATAATTACTACACCGATCAGCAGTATGTTCCATCGGGTAGTGGTATAGGTACAATTGGAATTGGCTTAGGTGCCTACCTGACCGGTTTTGCAAATAACGGTCTGCGCGCGCCTCAAACGTTTAAACAGAATTTCGGACTTGACGCCGCTTTTTTCAATAACCGGCTAACATTGGCATTTAATGTATATAAACAATCTGGCTATAGGATGGTACTCCCGATAACTGCTGCTGCATCAACAGGCTACCAAAATTTTTCGTTTTATGATAACTATAGTGAAATAGAAACTAGAGGAATTGAAATCAGTGCGGTTGGAACGGTTTATAAATCACCTAATAATAACCTGAGGGTAAATGTTATGGCGAATGGTTTTCATGCAGCAGATAAGATTACAGCTTCAGGACCTTATTTATACCAGGTTAATAACTACAATAATTTCAGCGTTTCCCAAACTACCCTACAACCTTTATATGTGGCCGGACAGTCTGTTTATAGTATCTGGGCAGTTCCGTCCTTAGGCATTGATGCCCTGAGTGGCAAAGAAATTTTCCGGAAGAAGGATGGCAGCAGCACAACGATCTGGGATGCCAATGATAAAGTGCTGGCAGGCAATTTAATGCCCAAATGGATTGGTTCGCTGGGCACCGAAGTTACTTTCTGCCAGTTCTCCTTAAGTGCAYTTTTTAACTATCAATATGGTGCTAAAGTTTATAATCAAACGATGGCAGATATCGAAAACGCATTAGTTGATGATAATTTGGATGCCCGTGTACTTAACCCTCAGCGTTGGGTGCCGGGTATGCCAGATGCCATCTATAAAGGGCTGTTTAATTCACCAACCTATGCAACAACCAGATTGGTCCAAAACGATAATAAAATTCAATGCTCATCAATCCTACTGGGCTATATGATCCCCAAAACAGTTGCAGAAAAGATCAAGGCGAGAAATTTAGGCCTAAAATTTATGGTGAACAATGCTTTTGAGATCGGTGGTGCTGATATGCAGCACGGAATTAATTATCCCTTCCAGCGCAATTACACATTCATTTTAAATGCAAACTTTTAAATCAGTTCCCATGCAGATTTTGAGAAAAAAAATAACAGCTCTTGCAGTGATATTAATGCTCTTTAGCATAATGGCCTGTAAAAAATGGGTTGACGGTACGCCGCAGCCCTTGCAGGTAGATGAATCGAAGGTTTTTTCTACCGAGCAGGGATTCAGGGAAGCTTTGAACGGCGTATACCTGCAAATGGGTTCGACTACACTGTATGGAAAGGACCTCACCATGGGGGTTCTTTCGCTAGCAGGAAGAAACTTTGATAGCATTAACGTAAACAAAGCCGGACAGTTATATTATCAGGCCGCCACCTACAATTTTTCAGATCCGGTGGTCAAGAATTATAGCGCGGAGGTATGGAACAAAATGTACCAGTCTGTGGCCAACCTAAATAACCTGCTTAACAACATAGAACTGAAAAAAACGATATTTACGGGTAATAATTACAATACGTTCAAAGGGGAGGCCCTGGCCTTACGGGGATATCTGCATTTTGACCTGCTCCGCCTGTTTGCACCAATTGATGCCGGGGCATCAGGCATTCCTTATGTAACCACCATCAGTGTTGATCAAAGCCCGACAGTTACGGTTGGGACTGCTTTGGACAGGTGTATCGCTGATCTGTCTGCTGCAGACGCGCTTCTGAATCCGAATGATTTAACGACTTCACAGATAACCAAATGGGCAGTAAAAGGTTTACTGGCGCGTGTATATTTATATAAGGGCGATATGGCCAAGGCAAGCGAAAATGCTTTGGCGGTAATCAACAGTAATAAATTTGCTTTGTCCTTAAATACCAATGCCGACCTTTTTTTTACAAAGGAAAGTCTGTTTAAGCTTAACATTTACGCCATTAACTTTTTCGCTAATTATAAGGCTATTTATGGCACATCTTCACTCATCGGATTATCGGCGTCAGCTCAGACCGCGCTGTATGGTAGTACAAATGTTGATTACCGTAAAAGTTTTATTGACGCGACAACGGGTACAGCCCTTGGCACGGCCCTTATACCTAAAAAATTGACTGTTACGGCTTCCAACATATTTCCAATGATCCGCTTAACCGAGATGTATTATATTTTAGCTGAATGCGCCGCAGATGTGCCTGCAGGCTTATCATATATCAACCAGGTACGCGGAGCCAGAAATTTAGCTGCCTTAACAACGCTCAATGTGCCCGACGCAATGGCGCTTTCCGCTGAGATCATGAATGAATACCGAAAGGAGTTTATAGGTGAGGGGCAAATGTTTTTTTATTACAAACGCAAGAACACGGCCTTTACCGCATTGCCGTTTTATCCAAAAACGCCGCCGGTGAGCGGTACAGCCTATGTGCCAATGGTGTCCAACCCAAGTTACACATTTGTGAGGCCTGAATAACAGGCATATACTAGAGAACCAAGAAATTAAATTGCAAGGTAATTATAATGAACAGCAATAAAACCATATTAAATAAAAGAGCTCGCCGCAGTGCAATACTGTTTCTGTTTCTGAGCTTTTTTACAACGGCACTTTTTGCACAGAATATCACAATAAAGGGTCTTGTAAAGGATGAATTAGGAGATCCGCTGGTGGGCGCTGTAGTGATACAGGTGGGTACTGCTAATAATACAAGAACAGATAAGGATGGCAATTTCGAACTGAAGAACGTATCTCCCGGGGCRAAACTTAGGGCATCCTATATCGGCCGCATCACAATTGAGCTTACTTTGAAGCCTGGTGAAACGAACGTGAAGTTTACCTTAAAAACCAATAATCTAACCCTGAAGGAGGTAACTGTAAATACAGGTTTATACAAACGTCCGGTGGGTAACTTTACCGGTTCCGCAAAAACGTATACCGGAGAAGAATTGAAAACAGTTAATCCCCGGAATGTAATCCAGGCCCTTGCGGTAGTCGATCCATCAGTAAGGTTGGCCCAGAATAATCAGTTTGGCAGTGACCCGAACAGATTGCCCAATATCCAGATCAGGGGAGCAAATAATCTACCTGTTTCCTTACAGGGAAATGCAGGGAGTGCAAACCCGGTATCAAATGGGGATATCACTGCCAACTACCTGGCCAATCCTAATCAGCCGCTGATCATATTGGACGGCTTTGAAACTACGCTCCAGACACTTTATGATATGGATGTGAACCTGATCGCCAATATCACGGTGTTAAAAGATGCTGCGGCAACTGTTGCCTATGGGTCTAARGCAGCAAATGGCGTTATCGTAATTGAAACTAAACAACCAGTGGCGGGAAGATTAAGGGTAACCTACTCGGTCAATGCCAGTGCTGAACTGCCCGATCTTTCATCTTACCATTTAATGAATGCCGAGCAGCTTCTCGAAGCACAGCGGTTAACGGGGATTTACAGCGATCCGAACAATCAGTATATCGATGTTGCCAAGAAACAATGGTATGATTACCGCCTGGCTGGGGTAAGAAGTGGGGTTAATACTTACTGGCTTTCCCAGCCTGTTCAGACTGGCCTAGGCTTAAGTCAAAGTCTTTCCTTATCTGGAGGCTCAGGCCCCTTGCGTTACTCTTTTGGTTTAAACTATAACACTTCGGAAGGGGTAATGAAAGATTCTGGAAGGGATCGCTATGGTTTAAGTTATAATGTATCCTATTCAGTCAAGAATATCCGGTTAAGTAATGCCATTGCTGTGGGCTATACCAAAGGAAACAATACCCCTTGGGGAAGTTTTGATTCATACGTAAATCAATTTCCTTTTTTCAGGAACAATGATGCAAATGGAAATCCTATTAAAATTTTAGAACCGGGCCAATCAAGTTTAGGCTTCAGCATTTCTGCTCCTGGTGGAATTTTCACCAATCCGTCTTATAATGCGACCTTAAACGTAAAGGATTATGCTACTGTTTTAACTTTTACCAACAATACCAACCTGGAGTGGTCATTAACAGACAACCTGAAACTGACCGGTAGTTTAGGTTGGTCCTCAAATGCGCCGGGTTCAGAAACATTTTACCCTGCTGATCATACCAGATTTGTTTCGAGTGCACTGGCCCAGTTCCCTGACCTTGGWTCCTACCAACAGCTTAAGGGTAAAAACAGCGCAATTAGCGGCAGATTAAATGCGAGTTACCGTTTGGCGCTCGGTAAAAATACTATACTGGCAAATTTAGGTGCCTCGTTGCAAAAAACATCCAGTAACTCAACTACTGTAGCTGTTTATGGTATACCAAATGATTATCTGGGCGAAATGGGGCTCGCAAATGGTTTCGACTATCAGACAGTTAAACCGAGATCGACGAGCAATATGACCAAAAATCTTTCTAATTTTTTTAGTTTAAGCTATAATTATGACAACCGGTATACTGCAGAATTTACCGCTAACCTAAGCGGGTCTTCTCAGTTTGGCTCAAACAGCCGCTTTGCCCCATTCTATGCAGGAGGTTTAGCCTGGAATATTACCAACGAAAAGTTCTTTAAACCAAACGATATTATCCAGTCGGCCAAATTGAGTGCAAGTATCGGTACTACAGGCAATCAGAATTTTTCTTCAGATATGGCCCAACAGATCTACCAGTACAATTATTCAAATAATTACCGCCTGATGATAGGTTCTTCAACATTGAGTTATGCCAACCCTGATTTAAAGTGGCAGCAGACACTCAAAAGCAATATCGGGTTAAACCTGGGTATGTTTAAGGGAAGAATTAATGCCAGTATCGAGTTTTTCCGCGAAACAACCGACAATTTGATCCTACCTCTGGATATTGCACCCTCAACAGGCTTTACAAATTACCAGAACAATTTGGGCGCAACTAAAAATGAAGGTTATGAAATTGGGATATCGGCACCGGTGATTAAAAACCCGGCAAAAAACATATTCTGGACGGTTGCTCTGAACGGCGGCCATTATACCAATACAATCACCAGATTATCTCCGGCTATTACCGCAATCAATGACGCATACAATAAAGCAAATGACCCAAATAATGTAGATAACTCGAGGTATCAGACTACGCCGCTTCCGCGCTTCGAGGTAGGGCAGTCCATGAGTAGGATCTGGGCCGTACCATCTTTGGGCATAGACCCAGCGACCGGTAAGGAAATATTTACCAAACTGGACGGAAGCCGTACTTTTATTTGGGATGCCAGAGATAAACGTCCTATTGCAGATGCAACAGCAAAGATAAAAGGCAGTGCAAGTTCTAATCTGACTTATAGAAATTTTGTACTGAACATTATTGTCAGTTATCAGTATGGTGGTTATATGTATAACCAAACGCTGGTCGATCGGGTAGAAAATGTTGATTTAACACAAGGTAATGCTGATTTGAGGGTCTTGACCGAACGGTGGAAACAACCTGGTGATCAGTCTTCGTTTAAAGCATTGACAGCCGACGGTTCTTTAGGTCTGCAGCAGACCAACGCTACTTCACGTTTTGTTCAAAAGGATAATTTTATGGAACTGGCCAGTTTAACTGTAGGCTACAATTTTCCTGCGAACTTAAGGTGGATAAAAGCAGCACATCTGTCTGCACCCCGCCTGATGATTACGCAAAATAACCTGGTCCGTTTTGCTACAATCAAGACCGAAAGAGGTACCGGGTATCCTTTCTCCAGAAGCTTAAATTTTGGGATATCTACAAATTTTTAAACATATGTCTAAAATCAACAAAATTACACAAGAGACAGTTAAAAGGCGCAAAAGTCTTATCGGTATATTTCTGCCGAGTTGTTTTGTACTGCTTATTGCTTTAGGTGGATGTAAGAAGTTCTTGGAGATGCCCTTAAAAGACAAGGTGCCACAAGAGACACTATTTAATGATGAACAAGGCTTTATTGATGCTTTGACCGGCGTTTATCTGGGAATGGACAAACCCGCATCGGTTCCGATGAAAGGTTTATATACCTACGACCTTTCGGTTGGAATGTTATCGGTAATGGTGAACAACTATACAAATGCTTCTACCTCTGCCCTTGGCGATAATCTTTTTGCCAATGCATATAAATATGATTACAACCAGCTAGGTGTAAAACAGGAAATAGGATTTATTTGGAGTGGGATGTACAACAACATCGCCAACCTCAATAATATGCTTGGATATGTCG
>NZ_JBFTQI010000190.1:0-8511 GCF_056398925.1 Pedobacter sp. 01T416_2 | reverse complement strand
GGCTTAAGTTTATGGTGAGTACCATATCGCCGGTTCCGTCGTTTTTCATGGCAATTTCTTCAAYTACTTCAAAACAAGAGCTTAAAAAAGGTATCAAAACTATAAATAACAAAAGCGTATAAAACTGCTTTAATTTCATGTTAATCCGGTTTATGTTCTATTGTGGGATGTAAAAAAGGGATGATTACCTGATAAGCCAAACTTAACAATTTCAGCCCAAACTTTTAAATGATTTAAGATATTACTTAAGATCGGTTATAAATAGTGGCTTTTGAGAAAATATTTTACTTTAAAAATCAGATAATTGTCAATATAAAGACAAGAAAAATGTAAAAGAATGCTGGCTAAGCCGATTTTTCTATCTTTGTTGCCAGCTTTTACAACAAGTATAACCATGAAGAAAAGTGCAATCATTGGATTGATTACCATCGCAATTTCCGTAGGGATTTTATTTAGCTTGAACGCAAATACCGACACCTACTCTAATTTCAAACAGGCAACCCTTTCTGAGAAAGAAGAGCATGTTATGGGCTATTGGGTAAAATCGATGGGTACTTATTACGACGCCGTAAAAGACGCTAACCATTTTGCATTCCACATGAAAGATGAAAAGGGAGAAGTGAGAGAGGTAATTTACGCAGGTACCAAACCGCAGGATTTCGAAAAATCAGAAAAGCTTGTGTTAATCGGTAAGATGAACAAAGACAAGTTTTACGCGTCGAAAATTTTAATGAAATGCCCATCTAAATATAATGATAACCTTGTTGAAATTAATAAAGACGGTAAGGTTGACACGGTAGGTAAGTACGGCGAGAAAAAATATAACTAATTTTAATGGATATTCAATTTGTAGGCGAAAACCTGCTACCGGGTAAAATCGGGCAGTTTTTTATTGTGCTGGCGTTTAGTGCATCATTACTTTCAACAATCGCATACTTTTATGCCAGTCGCGATAAAAATTTAGAAGATAAATCTTGGCGTAACTTAGGCCGGATTGGATTCTTAGTTAATTTTAGCTGTATAATTGGTATCGGAGCAATTTTGTTCTACCTGGTATTGGGCCACTACAATGAATACAGTTATATTTATTGGCACTCTTCAAAACAACTTCCAATTCATTATATTATTTCTGCTTTTTGGGAAGGGCAGGAAGGAAGTTTCTTGCTCTGGGCCTTCTGGCAATCGTTYCTAGGTACTTTATTAATCTGGAAAGCTAAAACCTGGGAGCGCCCTGTAATGACAGTTGTGGCCTTCTCTCAAGTGTTTTTGACTTCAATGCTTTTAGGTGTAGAGATTTTGGGTGAGCGCATCGGAAGTTCTCCATTTATTCTATTAAGAGATTCCCTTGATCTAAAATCAATGGCTCCTGTAGTTTTCGCAAACCCTGAAAACTTCGCTAATTATTTAAAATTTATTACCGATGGCAGAGGATTAAATCCATTGTTGCAAAACTATTGGATGGTGATCCACCCACCAACCTTGTTTTTAGGTTTTGCCAGTATGATTGTGCCTTTTGCCTATGGAATTGCGGCACTATGGCAAAAACGATATAAAGAATGGATTAAACCAGCTATGCCTTGGGCGCTTTTTGCGGTGATGGTTTTAGGTACAGGTATTATTATGGGTTCTTTCTGGGCTTACGAAGCGTTAAACTTTGGCGGTTTTTGGGCTTGGGATCCTGTTGAAAATGCATCTTTAATTCCATGGCTAACCCTAATTGGTGCGGTACACGTAATGATTGCGTATAAAAATACCGGTCATGCTTATTTTACTGCAATTGCTTTAGTATTCTTAAGTTTCTTATTGGTGCTTTACGCATCGTTTTTAACCCGCAGTGGAATTTTAGGTGATACATCAGTTCACTCATTTACTGATATGGGTATGTTTGGCCACTTGATTTTATACAATGTTGTTTTCGCTGTTTTAGCGGTTGTGCTCATTGTATTAAGATGGAAAGAATTGCCAATTACCACCAAAGATGAAGAAACTTATTCTCGCGAATTTTGGATGTTTATTGGCGCTTTAGTTGTAACTATAGCTTGTATCCAGGTAATATTCTCCACCTCGGTACCCGTATTCAATAAGGCGTTTGGAACAAACTTTACTCCACCAATTGATGCTGTAAAATATTACAACCAATGGCAGGCACCTTTCGCAGTATTAATTACTTTGATTTCAGGTTTCTCTCAATATCTAAAGTATAAAAGAACCGATCCACGCAAATTTTATAGTAGCCTGGTTTCGGCAATTATTTTCTCCATTGTGTTAACAGCGGGTTTGGTATATGTGGCTAATATTTACACCAACACAATGTATATCCTCATCACCTTCAGCTGTTTATTCGCTGTGCTTTCAAATGCTGCGGTGTTATATCAGGCTTTCGGTGGCAAGGCAAAATTGGCCGGATCTGCAATTGCACACATTGGTTTTGCTTTCCTGATCTTAGGTGCATTAATTTCTGCAGCTACAAACAAACCTTTATCCATCAACGCGAATAATTTTATTCCGGTAAAAGATTTCGAGAAAACAGAAAAACCAGGTGAAAACATCATGTTATACAAAAACGAGCCTAAGAAAATGGGTAAGTACACTGTAACCTATGTAGCCGATACCACGGTAGCACCCAATACCATTTATACCCTTAATTTTAAAGTTTTAGATAAAGAAGGTAAGGTTAAAGAAGATTTTAACTTACATCCACATGTGCAGGATAACGAGAAAATGGGTTTAATTGCTTCTCCTGATACCAAGCATTATTTAACCTATGATGTTTACACCCACATTACCAGTGCCGCTATTAAAAAAGAATCGCACGATGATCACGAAGGTCATTCTGACGATGAAAATTATAAAACACCGCGTATTGTTAAGGTTTCAGTAGGAGATACCATTCACACCTCAAGCGGCATTGTTACGGTTAAGGATTTAAATAGAAAACCTATCGCAAAAGATTTAGTTTTAGGGCAAGGTGATTATGCTGTTGGTTTACCATTAGAGATTAATGCTGCCGGTAAAGTTTACAATACAGAACCTATTTTCTTGATCAAAGGAAATAACACTTTCGATTTCGCACGCAAGGTGGATGAATTGGATTTGAAATTCCGTTTTGCCAGGGTATTACCAGATGAGAAAAAAGTGGAGCTTCAGATTTTTGAAAAACCTCAGCAGGCTAAAGACTGGGTAGTTTTTAAAGCAATAGAATTTCCTTTCATCAATTTATATTGGGCAGGTACTATTGTAATGGTTGTTGGTTTCTTACTTTCAATTTTCAGAAGAAGAAAAGAGGCCAAAACCGCATAAAATCATGAAGATCGTTTTATTAGGTTCGGGAAACGTTGCCACACACTTAGCAAAAGCATTAAAAGCCAATGGTGAAGATGTGGTACAGGTGTACAGCCCAAACCTTAATAATGCAAAGTTATTGGCTGATTTAATAGCAGCTGAGGCCGTAAGCGATTTAAATGAGGTTAAACAGGACGCGGATTTATATATTATCTCAGTAAAGGACGATGCCATTGAAACCGTAGCTAAATCATTGAAAAATGTAAGCCGTTTGGTGGTGCATACCTCAGGAACTACCGATATTAATATTTTATCGTCGCAGGTAAAAAAAGCAGGTGTTTTTTATCCTTTGCAAACTTTTTCGAAAAGTAAAGAAGTTTCATTTGAAAATATACCGCTGTGTATCGAAGCGAACGATGAAAGTCAATTGGCGATTTTAAACAATCTGGCAACTAAAATTAGCCGTCAGGTGTACGAATTAGGTGGCGAGAAAAGAAAAGTATTACACCTTGCAGCAGTATTTGCCTGCAATTTTCCGAATCACCTATACGCTTTGGCAAATAAAATTTTAAGTCAGAACGGTTTGGATTTCGAAATCATCAGGCCGTTAATTGCCGAAACCGCCGATAAGGTAATGAGCAATCTGCCTGAAAATGTGCAGACTGGGCCAGCAGTGAGGGCTGACGAAAGCACTTTAAATAAGCATTTGAGCATGTTAAACGATATGCCCGAATTGCAGAACATTTATCAAACATTGAGCGATAGCATAAAATTAACGCTGAAATAGCATAATTACGGCTTCTGCTTATTACTTTTGCAAAATAATTATGAGCATTTTTAAACTAAAAATAAATTTTGAAGAAGCAGATCACGAATCTATTGAATTACCAATAGCTGCCGGTGAATCTGTTTTAGATGTTTGTCTGGATAACGGAATCGAATTACAACACAACTGTGGTGGTGTTTGTGGTTGCAGTACCTGCCATGTATACGTAACAAAAGGCATGGATAATATCGAAGAGATTTCTGATAAAGAAGAAGACTTTATTGATAGAGCTGTTCGTCCGAAAATTACTTCTCGCTTAGGTTGCCAATGTGTGGTGATTAACGGCGATATTGAAGTTACCATTCCAGATCAGTCTGACTTTATGGGACACTAGTTAGTCTGGAGTCCAAAGTCTTCAGTCGGGAGTCGATTAGCCGATTTAAACAGTTAACCGATTAACCAATTCAAAYAATTAACCAACAACAAAACAACATGAATAACGATAAATTTGCTTTACCTTTTTACTGGAACGATTACGAAGATATTGCAATGTCTTTATATGAGAAATTTGGTGATGATTTTACAGAAGCCAAAATCTACCGTATCCGCTTTACCGAACTTCTAGAGTGGGTTTTAGCGTTGCCAAACTTTAAAGGCACCCGCGAAGAAAGCAGTGAAGGTCATTTAGAGCAAATTCAATCTGCCTGGGTTTACGAGTGGAGAGATAATCAATAATTAGTCCTGAGTTCGGAGTCCTCAGTCGAGAGTCGGCACCGAGCGCTTAACCCTAAACGCCAAACGTGCGAATGTTTTTACAGAAACTAAAAGAGATCACCACTTTCATTTTTGATGTAGATGGTGTGCTTACCGATGGATCAGTTCAGGTTACTGATAATGGCCAGTCGTTGCGCACTTTTAACATTAAAGATGGCTATGCCATGCAGTTGGCCGTTAAGAGAGGATATAACATCTGTATTATATCTGGTGGAGATGGTATTGCCATGGGGAAGCGTTTTTTCAATCTGGGTGTAACCGATGTTTTCCTCGGTACGGGAGATAAGGTGGCCATTTTTAATCAGTATCTTCAGGATAAAAACATTGCTGCAGAAGAAGTGCTTTACATGGGCGACGATATTCCTGATTTAAAAGTAATGAAACTTGTAGGGCTTCCAACCTGCCCGGCTGATGCCGTAGCAGAAATAAAAGCGATATCTACATTCATTTCTCCTTACAATGGAGGCAAAACCGCTGTCCGCGATATTATCGAAAAAGTAATGAAAGTACAGGGCAGATGGCACGATGAAAATCCAAATGCTGCCGATTCGGGGATGTAATTAGTTCAATAGTTCATTAGCCATTCGTTCATTGGTAGGAAGTCTCTAAGCGGATTGTCTTCCTGAACAAATCGACAGCTACCAAGAGCCGTCTTCCTGAACTTGTTTCAGGATCTTTTCGTCATCCATCCAAATAGCTAATTAACTTAAAGATTTCTCCATTTCGCTGTGCTCCAGTCGAAATGACGGCCCAAGTTATAGTCATCCCTGAGCGGAGTCGAAGGATCTTTTGCGATCCGTCACCCTGAACTTGTTTCAGGGTCTTTATCAGCCAGATAATTTAAGCCCTCCTAAAAAAATATCATTCTGCATGTAAGATTCTGAAACAAGTTCAGAATGCCGGTAACTCCAAATAAGATTATAAATCTCAGACATTAAAATTTGCAATACATCAGATTATGTGCGAAATTTACGTTAACAAATTAATCAATCGATTGATTAATTTGTTAACGTAAAAAATGTTAAATTTAATCACATGAGCACATATCTTGTACCAGTAGATTTTTCGAACACAGCAGATCACGCAGCCCAATATGCCGCCAGGCTGAGTTTTGCGATGACGAACTCAAAAATTATACTGCTTAATGCCTATTATGTTTCAGAATACGAAAGCATTTTGCCAACACCCGATTTAATTGTTACCACAGATGCTCATATCGCTGATGAAATTACGAGAAGGCTCGAAGCACTGGAAAAACTTAAGGTAAAAATGCTCGGGATCAATCCGAAGGCTGAAGTAGAAATTTACCTCACTAGAGAAACACTCCTGCGTTCTATCATCGATCGGGTAAATAGGGAAGAGATCGAACTCATTATTATTGGTAGTAACGGTAAAAAAGCGAAAGACGAAAGTGATATCGGCTCTAATGCGATCAAAATTTCTAAATCAAGCCCGGTTCCGGTTTTGGTTGTTCCGCCTAAGGCCGATTATCAATCAATCCGTAAAGCCATTTTGGCCTGCGATTTTAGAAAGGTTAAAGAGGTGATTCCCATGCACGCACTTAAAAATATTTTAAGCAAACATGCTTTAGAACTTTTGGTGCTTAATATTAACTCTGGTGATGTTATTGATTTGAAGGAAGAGCACTTTTTACACGAAATGCTCAAAGATTTTTCTCCCGCTTATCACTATGCGGATCATCCTGATGCAATTAAAGGAATAGTAAAATTTGCTAAAAATGAAGAAGCGCAGCTGATTATCGCATTGCCCAAAAAATATAGTTTTTTCGAAAGTTTATTGCATGAAAGTGTATCTCAAAAATTGACCATTAAATCACATGTGCCCGTGTTATTGCTAAAAGATTAACTGTTTTAATCTGCAACAGCTAAGTTACATTTACAGATTAAACTTTCGTCTTTTTGCACACTCCAACTAGCTCAATTTTCAACCAAAAACAACAAAAACAACATGAAAAAATTAATGATGATTTGCGGATTAATGCTAGGTATAGCTGGTTTCGCTAACGCGCAACAAGGTGGTGGACAAGGCAGAATGATGATGAAGCCTGAAGAACGCGTAAAACAGTTAGACGAAAAATTAAAGTTATCTGATGATCAAAAAACAAAGTTAACCACTGTTTTTACTGAGCAGGCGGAAACCATGAAAAAAATGCGTGAAGAAATGCAAGGTGGTGGCGATAGAGATGCAATGAGAGAGAAAATGCAAAAAATGCGTGCTGATAATGATGCAAAAGTAACTGCAGTATTAACAGACGATCAGAAAAAAACTTACGAAGCTTGGCAAAAAGAGCAACGTGCTGAAATGGAAAAACGTAGACAAGGTGGTGGAAATAACTAATCTTGGTAAAATATCAAATAAGAAAAGCGGCTTTATGTCGCTTTTCTTATTTTAGCAGAAAAATAAAATATGCCTGCCAATTTCCCTCCCATTATTTTAGCATCTAAATCGCCACGTAGACAAGAGCTTTTAACGCTTATGGGCTTAAATTTTAAAGTAGAACTAAAAGATGTAGATGAAAGCTACCCATCGGATTTAAGTCCCGCAGAAATTGCCGTTTACATTTCAGAACAGAAGGCTAAGGCTTTTACTGCTAATGGTGAAATAGTGATTACAGCTGATACCATTGTAGCCTTAAACGGAGAAATTTTAGGTAAACCTGAAGATAGGGCGCATGCACAAGAAATGTTAAAAAAGCTATCGGGAAGCAGGCATGAAGTTTTTACAGCTGTAACTCTTGTTAAAGGCGATAAAATTCATTCGTTTTACGATAGGACAGCGGTTTACTGTAAATCTGTTACAGCCGAGGAAATTGATTTCTACATTGATAATTATAAACCTTTTGATAAGGCTGGGAGTTATGGCGTGCAAGATTGGTGGGGTATCGTAGTAGTACAACGGATTGAAGGCTCTTATACTAACGTAATGGGCTTACCAACAGAAAAGCTATACAACGAACTGTTGAAGTTTATTTAAAACCTCTTGTGGAATTCTCCTGAAAGTTTCATCATCTCTAAAAACAACCACGATGAAAACGAGAATTAACGAAGTTACCATAGCCGAGCCATGTTTGCAGAACTGGGATGAAATGGATAAAGGAGAGGGCTTTAGTTTCTGTAAAACCTGTAGCAAGAATGTAATTGACTTTTCGGGCTATACCAATGCCGAAATTATCAGTGTATTGGCTGGAGCCAGTTCTTCTGTATGTGGCCGTTTAAGCAAAACCCAATTAAACCAACTTAATTATCATTTGTCCATTGTTCCAACAAGCAATAGAAACTGGATGAAATATCTTGGTGTATTGGCTATTGGCATGAGCATTTTTGTAATGGATGCCAGGGCAGAAAATTTTAAAACACCAATCGAAATAACAAATAGTATAAATAAGAGAACCGATGTTACAAAACCGGTTGTACCCAAAAAAATATATGGCTATGTTATTGGTGCAGATAATAAACCCGCTGTTGGAATAAGGTTAGTTATTGTAAATACAGGGTTTTTCGCACTCACTGATAAAAATGGGCGGTATGAAATTACTTTAGATGAGAAATTTGATGTCAAGAATAACCAATTGGTGGTTGATAGCATTCAGTATCGCGCTTTTATTACACTCAATTTTTCAGATGAAAAACAAAACAATCTTACGCTTAAAAAAGCTGAACCCATGATTA
>NZ_JBFTQI010000189.1:0-8517 GCF_056398925.1 Pedobacter sp. 01T416_2 | reverse complement strand
GGAAATAACTGTAATTTTCTCCCTTTTCAGCATCAATTAAGCCAGGCATGCCAACACTGCAGCCAATAAACTGCCTATGCTGAATACCTGCCGATTTTAAGATATCCTGAAGGTGTGTACGTAAAATATTGAAAAAATCAGTCCTGCTTTTTGAAATAGGCACTGAAATGGTTTTAACATCCAACACAAAATTATAATTGTTGTCAATAATGGCTATTTTGGTATGAAATAATTCAATGTCTATACAGAGAATCAGAATCTTTTTATCCTTTAAACGATAAAGGTCGGGTTTTCGCCCCCCAATAGATAAACCATAGCCCTTCTTTTCTATCCAGCCTTCATCAATAAGGCCAAGCAGAAGCTTCAGGATACTCGGCGTACTCATTTCCATAATTTCACATAAAGTAGAAACTGAAGATGCCCCTAAATTAAAAAGGTATTTTATGAGCTTGTGTTTTTGGATCGACTGCTTATCGTTAATATCTGACGTTAGGTTATTTAATAGACTAAGATTCATGTCGTTAATTGCACTATTTCGATAAATATAGATAACTTCTATTAAAAATTTATTAAAGTTTTTTTAATACGTAAAGAAATCAACGATGTTTTGTCTTTACAATAATTTCTTATTAACATTAACCTTGTAATTTTAATCTAACCAGATTGGTAAACACTATGTTCCAGCACCCTAATGCTTTTGGAACCAAACTATCATATAAGTTTTTACAACACCAAGAAACAAATGAAAACTAAAGAAGAACCACAAAATGAACAAAACACCAGACGCGATTTTATCAAAAAATCTGCGATTGGCCTGGCAGCATTTACCATTGTCCCGAGGTATGTATTGGGCGGACAAGGATATCTTGCCCCAAGCGATAAATTAACCAAAGCCGTAATAGGTGTTGGCGGAATGGGCAGAGGCCATTTTGGCTACGAAGGTACCCAGGTAGTAGCCATATGTGATGTTGATCAGAACCACCTTAAACAAGCAGCATCAATGTTAGATAAAGGTGTAAAAACATTTAGTGATTATAGAGAACTGATACAATTACCTGAGGTAGATATTGTACACATTGCTACCCCGCCACACTGGCATGGTATAATGGCTGTCGATGCTGCCAATGCAGGAAAAGATATTTGGTGTGAAAAACCAATGACACATACCATAGGCGAGGGCAAAAGGGTGGTAGAAGCGGTAAAACAGCACGGTAGAATGTTTAGGTTAAATACCTGGTTTAGGTTTAAAGATACCTTTTACGGAATGGGCACTACTGTAAAACCGATTAAAAAATTGGTAGATAGTGGTATGCTGGGCTGGCCATTAAAAGTAACCGTAAGTAAACATACCGGCTACGACTGGAAATTTTATTGGGTGGGCAAAGATCATTTAGAACCTCAACCCGTACCGCCAGAATTAGATTATAATGCATGGTTAGGCCCTGCACCATATAAGCCTTACAATGCACACCGTGTTCACCAAACTTTTAGAGGTTATTGGGATTATGATGGTGGTGGATTAAGTGATATGGGACAACATTATATCGACCCGATTCAATACTTTTTGGGTAAGGATGATACCAACCCAATTTCTGTAGAGGTTGATGCACCACAACAACATACCGATGCGGTAGGCATTTGGCGCAGGATTACCTATACTTATGCCGATGGCTGCCAGATTATTTTAGACGGTGAAGGTAAAGATACCAATGTACCTTATATAGAAGGTCCAAAAGGTAAATTGTATCCGGGTTTTAAATCTGATATTCCTGATCTGGAACGTAAACTGGCGCAATTCCCTGATCCTGATCCGGAGATTGTAGAATTTTCAGAATCAGTAAGGACGAGGAAAAAATTCGCTTTAAATGAAGAGAACGGACACCGTTCATGCAACATTGTAAATATTGGTTTGGCTGCCTTAAGATTGGGAAGATCGTTAAAATTCGACCCGGTTAAGCAAGAATTCGTAGATGATGAGGCTGCTAACAGATTGATTAATCCCGTAATGCGTGCACCATATTCTATTTAAAACATCTCAAATACAAACCATCATGAACAAAAAAATATTATTGGTGCTGCTAGCCATTGTAATGCTTACAAATGCATTATTTACGGTAAGGGCCCTGGCTCAAGATAAAAAAGACGAGAGAACTACAACCACACGTATTGCCGATTTATTGGCACAGCTACCCGCTAGAAATGCTGACCAGCTAGAACGCAATATGAAAGAAGTGGCCGATTTAGGGGAAGAGGGTTAYGTAGCCTTAATTAGTGGTTTAACCGCTTCTGAAAAAGGAAACAACGCCCTTATTGAGTATGCGGTCGGTGGTTTTACTGCTTATGCGACCAAAACTGGTCAACAGAATTTAAAGAGTATGGCTATCAGCGCTTATTGCAAAGCGTTACCCAAACTAACCGATAAACAGAACAAAGCATTTATCATCAGTCAGTTCGATTTAGTAGGGAATGATGCTGCGGTAGCCTGTTTAACAGATTATCTTGCTGACGAACAACTGGCTGACGAAGCATCGAGAGCACTGGCCAAAATTGGCACAGCCTCTGCTACAAATGCATTGGTTAGTGGCTTGAGTAAAGCAAACGGCAAAGCAAAAATTGCCATTGTGGAAGCATTGGGCCATACTAACGCTAAAGCAGCAGCTACAGCTATTGCGCCATTAGCTACTGGAACAGATAAAGCATTAACCAAGGTAAGTTTGTATGCCCTGGCAAATATTGGCGATGCATCTGCAAAAGAAATTTTGGTAAAAGCTGCTGAACAAGCAGGTTATAAATACGACCAAACCAATGCGGTTGCAGCTTTATTGGTTTACGCCCAGAAAAACATAACAACAGATAAAACTGGAGTAGAAACAATTGCCAAAACAATATTAGAAAAAGCAACGGCTGACGATCAGGTAAACGAACGTACTGCGGCCTTAAAATTACTTTCTGCAACACAGACCGATCAACAGGCTTTGTTAGCTGCAATGGCCGATAAACAGTTTGAATTTCGTGCGGCTGCGGTTAAATTCGCTGCTGCAGGTGTAAATGATACCAATAGTGCAGTCTGGGTAAGCCAGTTAAAAAAGGTTGATGCCCCAACCCAGGTTTCTATTTTAGACATGCTTGGCAATAGCAAAGCAAAATCTGCATTGCCCGCCGTACTCAAACTAATTAAAAGCGACGATGAGCAGGTAAAACTGGCTGCAATTAACACCGCTGTAAAACTTGGACAGGAAGAGGTTATAGACGACCTGCTGAAGTTAATGGGCAAAGGAGATACAGCAGATATTGCCGGCATTTCTAATGGTATTTTAAGAATAAAAGGCGAAAGTGTAGCCAATAAAGTTGGCGCTTATCTTCCGAAAGCTAAACCAGAAGTACAGGTTGCCTTGATTAATATTTTAGCTGCCCGTGCAGCAACAAGCCAAACGGAAGTTATTTATACTGCATTAAACAGTAAAAAACCTGAAGTACGAAAAGCAGCATACCTTTCATTACAACATGTAGCAGTAGCTGAAAATAAAGCGCAATTATTTGATCTTTTAAATAAAACCACCGATGCCGGTGAACTTACTGCTGTACAAGATGCCATTATTGCTTCGGTAAAAGGATCAACAGATAAAGCGGCACAAACCAATGCCATTCTTCAGCAAATGAGCAATACACCTGCTGATAAGAAATTGTTGTTTTATAAGGTGCTGGGCAGTTTAGGTGGCCAGCAATCGTTAAAATCGGTGTTAGAAGCGTATGCCACAGGCGATGACGCCACCAAAAAAGCTGCAATTGAAGCACTTTCTTCATGGTCGGATGCAGGCGCAACGGATGCATTGATCAGCATTGCGCGTACCACCACCAATCCAGACTTTTTGAACCAGGCGATTGTGGGTTACCTAACTTTAGTAAGAAATACAAAGTACCCAGCTGAGCAACGCTTACTATTGTTGCGCAATGCGATGGCAGTGGCTAAAACACCAGCACAACAACAGCAGATTCTTAAAGATACCGAACAGGCAAAATGTTTTAATGCGATTGTATTTGCAGGTCAGTATTTAGATAATGCTACTTTACAACAGGCTGCGGCAAACGCGGTGATGAATATTACCATGGCCGGAACTTACAATGGCGACATTGTAAAAGGCTTGTTAAATAAAACCATTGCCGTAATTACCGGAGGCGATGCCGGTTATCAGAAAGAAGGTATGCGGAAGTATATTTCTGAGATGAAAGCTGGCGAAGGCTTTGTTCAGGTTTTTAACGGCAAAGATTTATCCGGCTGGAAAGGATTGGTGGCCGATCCGATCAAAAGATCAAAAATGGATGAAAAAACCTTAGCCGAAGCGCAAGCCAAAGCTGATGCCGAAGCAAAGGAAAGCTGGAAAGTGATCAACGGCGAACTACAGTTTCAAAGTCATGGCAATAACCTTGCTACCGTTAAAAAATATGGCGATTTTGAAATGTTGGTAGACTGGAAAATCATCGACGATAAAAAAGGAGAAGGTGATGCGGGTATTTATCTCCGCGGTACGCCACAGGTACAGATCTGGGATCTTGCCCGTACAAAAGTGGGTGCCCAGGTTGGGTCTGGTGGTTTGTACAACAATCAAACGAATGAAAGTAAACCGCTTAAAGTAGCCGACAACAAGTTAGATGAGTGGAATACATTCAGAATCTTAATGAAAGGCGACCGTGTTACCGTTTATCTGAACGGACAATTGGTGACCGATAATGTGATTTTGGAGAATTATTGGGACAGAAGTTTGCCGATCTTTGCAGAAGAGCAGATCGAATTGCAGGCGCATGGATCGCCGGTGGCTTACCGCGATATCTATATCAAAGAAATTCCCCGCCCAAAACCTTTTGAGCTAAGTGTACAAGAGAAAAAAGAAGGTTATAAAGTATTGTTCGATGGAACCAATATGCACAGCTGGACAGGTAATACTACTGATTACGTTATCGAAGATGGAAACATCGCTATCCGTCCAAAACCAGGTAAAGGATCAGGCGGTAACTTATTCACCAAAGAAGAATTTAGCGATTTTGTTTATCGTTTCGAATTTCAGTTAACGCCAGGTGCAAACAACGGTTTAGGAATCAGGGCTCCTTTAGAAGGTGATGCTGCTTACGCCGGTATGGAATTGCAGATACTGGATAATGATGCGCCAATTTATAAAGACTTGAAAGTGTACCAGTACCATGGTTCGGTTTATGGCACTATCGCTGCCAAAAGAGGGTTCTTAAAGCCTACCGGAGAGTGGAACTACGAAGAAGTAATTGCCAAAGGATCGAAGATTAAAGTGATTTTAAACGGCACCGTAATTTTAGATGGCGATATCGAACCATTTAAGAAAAACGGCACGCCAGATCATAAAGAACATCCGGGTTTATTACGTGAAAGTGGGCATATAGGCTTCTTAGGTCATGGTTCTCCTGTTCAGTTCCGCAACATCAGGATTAAGGATCTGAGCAAGAAAGAGACAGATCAAAAAGAAACTGATACAAAAGTTACAGGTAAAAAGAAATAAGTTAAATTTAGCATTATAACAGGTTGAATAATGATAGAAGATAAGGCAAATTCGAAAACAGAAAATTCGAGAAGAAACTTTATTAAAACAACAGCACTTGCTGCCGCTGGATTTATGATTGTACCCCGCCATGTGTTGGGTGGGCCAGGTTTTCTGGCGCCAAGCGATCGTTTGCAATTGGCTGGAATAGGTGCAGGTGGAAAAGGAGAGGGCGATATTGCCAGTATTGTTAGGGGAGGAAAAACAGATGTTGCTTTTTTATGCGATGTAGATGATAGAAGAGCTGCAAATTCTCTAAAAAACTTCCCAAAGGCAAAATATTACAAAGATTATCGTGAGTTATTGGATAAAGAAGGTAAAAACATTGATGCCGTAACGGTATCAACACCCGATCATACCCATGCACAAATTGCCATGGCAGCTATGCAATTGGGTAAACACGTGTATGTGCAAAAACCTTTAACGCACGATATTTACGAAGCCAGAATGTTAACGGAAGCCGCAAACCGCTATAAAGTGGTTACGCAGATGGGTAATCAGGGTGCTTCGGGCGATGGGGTAAGAAGACTTCAGGAATGGTACGATGCAGGCAGGATAGGTAAAGTTCATACCGTTTACTGTTGGACTAACCGGCCAGTTTGGCCACAGGGAATCTCATGGCCAAGTGGAAAAGCCGAAATACCGAAAGAACTCGATTGGGATTTGTGGTTGGGCAGTGCTCCATATAAAGAATATGTAAATAAACTGGTTCCCTTTAACTGGAGGGGATGGTGGGATTACGGCACCGGAGCCATTGGCGATATGGGCTGTCACTTGGTAGAGCCTCCTTTTAGGGTGTTAGGCCTGGATACCCCAATCAGCGTAGAATGCAGCGTAGGCAGTGTATATGTTGATGAATTTAAACGTGCCTATTTGCCAGAAAGCTGCCCGCCATCAAGCCACGTCATTTTAACCTTCGCCAAAACCCCAAAAACCAAACACGAGGTTCAGGTGCATTGGATGGATGGAGGCATTAAACCGGAACGTCCAGAAGAATTGGGGCCTAATGAAAGCTTCGGCGATAACGGTGTGCTTTTTATTGGCACAAGAGGTAAGATGATCTGCGAAACCTATGGTAAAAATCCAAAGTTGTTACCACTCTCGCGCAACGAATCAGATAGAACGAAAATCACTATCCCGCGTATCGTTAATCAGGAAGAAGGCCATTATACTCAATTTGCCGAAGCCGCCATTGCTGGTTATGGAAAAATGGAACTGAGCTCGCCATTTGAAATTGCCGGACCACTTACCGAAACTTTATTGATTGCTAATCTCGCCATTAGAGGAACAGATGTACAGCGCAGAGATGCAGCTGGCAAAATCAGTTACCCGGGCAGAGATATCAAAATGCTTTGGGATAAAGTAAATATGAAGGTGACCAATTTTAACGAGGTAAATCAATTTGTGAAACGCGAATACCGTAAAGGCTGGACGTTGGGCGTTTAAGATTTAGTATGTCGACAGAAAATAAGAATTTAAAGGTATTAGTAGTAGGCTGTGGCAATATGGGTGCTTCCCATGCCACAGCTTATCACACCTTACCCGGTTTTGAAATTTGCGGATTGGTTTCTACCGGTAAAAGCAAAGAAAAGCTTAATGAAAAATTAGGTGGACAATATGATTTGTATACTGATTTTTATGAGGCACTTGAAATAACCAAACCAGATGCCGTTTGCATTTCTACTTATCCCGATACACACGAAGCTTATGCCATAAAATCTTTCGAAAATGGTTGCCATGTGTTTATCGAAAAACCATTGGCCGATAGCGTAGAAGGTGCAATAAAGGTGGCAGAAGCTGCTAAAAAAGCGAATAAAAAGTTATTAGTGGGTTATATCCTCCGCTATCATCCTTCATGGGAGAAATTTACAGCGCTCGCCCTGGAAATGGGAAAACCTTTGGTGATGCGTATGAACCTGAACCAACAGAGCCATGGACCTAAATGGATGGTGCACCGTAACCTGATGAAAAGTTTAAGCCCAATTGTTGATTGTGCCGTTCATTATATCGATATTATGTGTCAAATGACCCGATCGAAGCCTGTACAGGTGAGTGCCATTGGTGCCAGGCTTACTGACGATATCCCGGAGTGGAATTACAATTACGGGCAGCTGCAAATTCGTTTCGAAGATGGTTCTATCGGTTGGTACGAAGCTGGCTGGGGCCCGATGGTGAGTGATAATGCTTTTTTTATTAAAGATGTTTTTGGTCCAAAGGGATCAGTATCTATCACGGCTAAAAAAGCAGGTGCAGCCGGAAACTCTGATAACATTGATGCGCATACCAAAACCGAATCGATTAAAATACATCATGCCGATTTAGATGCCAATGATGAATTCAGCAAAGCTGATGAATGGGTAGACCTTACCGATGAGCCCGATCATCAGGAACTGTGCAACCGCGAGCAACGTTATTTCTTAAAAGCCATTACAGAAGATATCAATTTAAATGACGCTACTGAAGATGCTGTAAACAGCTTAAGGATTGCTTTTGCCTGCGATGAATCGGTAAAAACAGGTGAAATGATCAGGTTAGAATAAAATTCTTCCTCGTCATTTCGATTGCTGCGGTCGTCCTGCTGAACTTGTTTTATTAGCAGTTTTTATTGTTTTAAAGGCCTAATAGCTACTTCGTGGTCAGCATCTATGTAGCTCGAAAATAATATAGCGGTCACTCCGGCAGAAAACATGTCTGTTATTGCAGAATTAAAAGCGCCAGAGGTAGGTAGTCTTCAAACTACTCACTTCATCTTGAAGGTTACCGATAACGGAACACCCCGGCTAAGCCTATATAAAAGAGTAATTGTAACCATTCTTCCAAAGTAATGAACGATAAAAACAGGGCGTTTTTACTTAAGAATTGTGTTTTTTATTCGAATGTTGAAGAAGATTGGGATCAATACCAAAAGTTGTGGAGTAGTCATTTTTAAGCATACAATTGAGTTAGCCTGTAT
>NZ_JBFTQI010000188.1:0-8540 GCF_056398925.1 Pedobacter sp. 01T416_2 | reverse complement strand
ATGCTGAGGATCATGAGCTACATCAAACAGCTCATTAAAATTGGCAATAGATCCAAAAAACAAGGGGCCAAATATTTCGTAGGTTTTTACACCACTGGCATCGATATGTTTACTGGCACGTATCCGTTTAGAACTTTCCCAGGCGAAAACAAGTGCCGAAATAATTACACCTATTAATACCGCAAGTGCCAGGTTATGCAGCCAAACTGTAATTACAGCCACCAGAATCCCAATGATAATATCCTGCGAAGGCATTTTATTAATCACTTTAAAGCTCATCCATTCAAAGGTGCCAATGGCTACCATCATCATTACACCAACCAAAGCCGCCATGGGTACGCGATCTATTACCGGAGCGCCTACCAAAATAATAACCAATATAGTTAAGGCAGCAATAATGCCCGATAACCTTGCCCTCGCACCTGCCGAAAGATTAACCAGTGTTTGGGCAATCATTGGGCAGCCGCCCATGCCAGTAAAAAAGCCGTTTGCAATATTGGCAATTCCTTGAGCAATACTCTCTCTGTTCCTATCGCCTTTGGTTTCTGTAATTTCATCAACCAGGTTCAAAGTAAGCAGGCCCTCCGTTAAGCCCACACCTGCCATAATGAGCGAATAAGGAAAAATGATCTTCAGCATATCCAGATTCAACGGCACTTTTGGAATATGAAATGGAGGAAACCCGCCATTTACTGAAGCAATATGTTTAACCAGTTTGGTATCAATTCCAAAACATAAAACGATAAGAAAAACCACAATAATAGCCACCAGCGAGGATGGAATGGCCTTGGTTATTTTAGGGAGAATGATCACTATTGCAACGGTGAGTAATACCAAAGCCAACATGATATATAAAGGGGTACCGCTCAACCATTCTATTCTGCCGTTAACAAGGGTTTTGAACTGTTCCAGCTGCGACATGAAAATAATAACCGCCAAACCGTTAACAAAGCCAAACATTACGGGCTGCGGAACCAGTCTGACGAATTTCCCAAGTCTAAACAGTCCCACCATAATCTGGATTACACCTGCTAAAGCCACTGCCGCAAAAACAAATTCTATACCCTGGGTTTTCATTAAGGCGATGAGCACAATCACTGTTGCACCTGCCCCACCCGAAACCAAACCTGGCCTGCCACCTAAAACAGCCGTAACCAACCCCATAATGAAGGCGGCGTATAAACCTGTTAAAGGAGGGAAACCTGCAAGAATAGCAAATGATAACGATTCGGGGATCATCGTCATGGCCACCGTTAAACCCGCAAGAATTTCAGTTTTATAATTTATTTTCTTAGAAAAATCGAAAAGTTGCAGGTAAGGTTTCATCATTTAAATTATTAGCAGTTGCAAATATCTAAATTATGGGAACATTAGTGCTATAATAAATATCGGCGCTGAATAAGTTTAGTATCAGCGGGACTAATAAATATTTATAAAGGGATTGCAAATCTATAGCACCTGGGTTCGGATTGCAAATCTGATCAACCTGGCTAAAAGACAGAAAATGTAAGTTGGATGATGGAATTAATTTTGCGCTCATTTTCGACATCTGCGGGACAAATAAATAACAAAAAAACGGATTGCAAATCCAGATCAACGGTAAAGATTAGAAAACTAACTCGGGATAACTTTTTTGCGTTTAAGTTCGTCAAACAGATCAAAAAACATTTTTTCAGTATCGATATACTCATGGAAGCCCAATCGTCTTGCTTTGGTACCGTCTGAGAAGAAATCGTAATCCCAAGAAAAAACAAAGTCGCCAAAGGCCCATGAAGATACTTCTCCATAACTGTGTTTGACTAGGTTATGTTTTTCCTGCAGTTGTGTCCACAAAGCCGATTTATCAGCCATTACGGTTTGCAAAGGCATTTGAAGTGGAGAGGCAGTATCCATTTTAAAATAAGCTGCAATTTTAGGCCAAAGATCGTTCCATCGGACCAAATCACCATTGGTTATATTAAAAGCTTGATTGGCACATGCCGGGTTGGTGGCCGCCCATACCGTTGCTTTTGCCAATAATCCAGCATCTGTAATGTCTAAAAGCTTATCATATGCTCCTAATTTGCCAGGAAAACGCAAAGGCAGACCTAGTTCTTTCGATATGGATGCATAAACTGCAATTACAGAAACCAAATTCATTGGATTACCCAATGCCGTACCCGCAACCACAGATGGCCGGAGTGCAGACCAGCTCCATTTTTTTCCCTTTTGCTGTGCTTCAAGAAACTGTTGCTGATCTACATTAAATTCCGGGGGCATATGTCCACCGTCGCTTTCTTTTGCCGGTGTTTTAAAAGGGCCGTAATGCGCTCCGTATACTTTATAGCCCTGCATTAAACTGATGTGCTGTAAGTCTTTTGCAGTACCTTCAATGGCATTAACCACATTCACAAGCATCGCCAAATTAGATACTACCAACTCCGCCCATGTAGGTTTATCCTGATATGCGGCATAAAAAACATGTGTTACTTTAGTTAAGAGGCTCAATTGCTTCTTGCTGTCCTCTGGGTCCAGCAGGTCTACAGAAATGTACCTCGTTTTATCTTTATCCAGCCCACCCCGACGCGATAAACCGATAATATCCCAATCACCAAGATTTTCTAAGTGGCTGATTAAATTACTGCCAATTACCCCATTTGCACCCACAACCAACGCTGTTTTACTGTTATTCATCTCTTTTAATTTAAATTGATTCACATAACGCAAAGATCCTGACAAACCACAGATATGTTTTTGTAAAATAGTATGATATTTTTGTATAAATCTATCATGAAGCGATACATCCAATTTCAACCTATTGTTATTTCAGAATTTGAAGTAAGCAAGTGGCAGCACCCCTTACATCGGCACAACCATTATGAACTGATTTACATTAAAAAAGGATCTGGCCAGCATATCATTAACGAAATCTCCATTGCTTACGAAAAAGGAAATCTCTTCTTAATTGGTCCGGATGATGATCATCGTTTCGAAATTGAAGAAAAAACTCATTTCATTTATATAAAGTTTACCGATATATTCATTCATCAAAAAGAGGTTAACTCAACGGGCTTGCAATACCTGGAATACCTGATCAAAAGCCGTGAAACACATTTTACAGGCTTTAACTTTACGGCAAACGATCAGTTGATTGTTGAAAACATCATTGCACTTATCTTATCGCTCAATATAAACATGTTGCAAAATGAAGCTTTAATCTGGACCCAGATCTTAGTGCTTTCTGATATTATGCAGCGCAATATGCCCGAAATCAAAAATAGCGCGCAACGCTCGAAAGACATCCAAGCCATCTTCTGTTACCTGCACAAATACATTTACCAGCCTAAAAATTTAAAAGCGAATGTAATGGCGGCACATTTTAACCTTTCAGAAGACTATATAGGGCCCTATTTTAAAAGAAATACAGGTATAACCTTACGCCAGTATATCCACAATTATCGTCAGAATTTAATTCAACAGCGAATAGAAAGCGGAAGATTTGGATTGAAACAAATTGCGGAAGAATTTGGCCTTGTTGACGAAAGCCACGTAAGTAAACTGATGCGAAAAGTCTGAAAGTATGTAAGATGGATTAGTTTGAAGTCTATGCTGCAGAAGAAACATGCCTTTGTGTGCTTCGTGCCTTGGTTATTGGATGGAAAATGTAAGATGGGTGATGGAATTGGTTCTGCGTTCATCTTCTAGATCTGTGGAATAAATAATTAAAAACGAATTGTAAACCCTTAGCATTTAGGTCTGGATTGCAAATCCAGACCCGCTACATTATTTAAACAAACTTTTTTCATCTACCGAAAAACCAAGCTCAATAAAACTCTGTGTAGACCATTTAATTTTGAGTGGAGCGCCTGTATCTTTTATGGTTTCTTTACTCACATCCTTACCGGTTCCATAATTGATCTGTGCAAAAGGATTTTTATCAATATTGAGCATTAAAAGCAATCTGCTCCCTTTTTGCAGCTGCTTACTGAATACTCTCGATCTATAAAAAGGTATGGTTTCTAACTTCCCAGGTTTAAGCAAGTTTCTTTTACTCATATCGTATGCGTAACTGGCTCTTCCTAAATAATAAGAGAGCTGAAAATATTCGCCTGAGGGCGTAACTTCATAAAGAACCAGGCCTACGTCCATATCCTTTTTATTGATGATGGCTTTAAGCTGTCCCTCTAGCGCACCTGATACTGAAACGGCTTTATTAAATGGCTTCGTAATAAAAAACAGTCCATTGGATCTGTCGATTTCTTTTTTGATGATCGGATCAGGGTAATAATCATTGTAGAATGTGGTTCTGTCTGCCAGATCAACCTGTTGATGCATAAAAACTTGTTCAGCTGGCTTTTGCTGCGATAACAGCATCGTTCCGTTTATACTATCCAGATAAAACCGGATACGGTGATCTTCCATTTTTGCCAATGAAGGAGCATGCTTCCACTTATTTGCGCCCATGACCTCATAATTGATCTTATCTTTTATCAGTGTGGGTTTCTTTCCGCCTTTAAGAATATAATCGAGCCATTGGAAAGTGATTTCGCGGGTATTGATTAGTGCTATTGAATCTACCTCATAGTCCCTCAGCTTGGCTACTCCACCTATCTGCGATCCAAAATGATCATAAGGGCCTATAATTAAATAATGTTCGGCCGAGGGGTTATACTTATAATGTTCGCGCAGGTATTCCAATGCCGAAACCTGTCCATCATCATAGTAGCCGGTAATACTAAGTACTGGAATATTAATGTGTTTAAATTCTTTACCATAAGGCACCATCGACTGCCAGTAGGCATCGTAATCGGGGTGACTAAGCCACTTCTGCAATAATGGATTTGGTGTGCCGTCAATGCTGTCGATCTTATTGTAAGCAGCCCCACTTTCCCACCAGTTATTCCGCATCCTGCGCCAACGGGCATTGTCGTTATTCACAGCATCATCCGTGTATTTGTTATTGGTGATGTAAAATGCCCATTGATAATTGGCTGCTAAAAAAACATTATTTTCCATGGGTAAGCCAAGCCCTGGAATTGCAGCTACATAAGGTACAATGGTTTTAAGTGCCGGATGCAGGTGCTTGGTGGCAGCCCATTGTGCAAAACCAGAATAACTTCCTCCATACATGCCAACCCTGCCATCGCTCCATGATTGATTGATGATCCAATCGATAACCGCATTCACATCCTGTGCTTCATGCTCATAAGGTTCGGGCCTATCGGGACTGAGCCGTTTCCCTCTGGCATCAGCAACAATGCCTACATAACCATGATCGGCAGCGTATTTGGCTTCCATCAAACTTCTATTGGTGTTGGAATAGATAAAATAAAAGAGTGCGGCAGGTAATTTCTGTCGCATACCTTTTTTCCTCACCACTACAGCAGATAAAGTAATGCCGTATTTTGTTTTAATCATCACGCTATCGTTGATGATATAATTAGTGGTATCGGGTAAGGTTAGTTTTTGCTGTGCAAAGGTTTCAATGCCCATTACGAGGCATAGCGCAGCCATACCCAGTTTTACTAAGTTTATTTTCATGATCAAAAAATTATAATTTATGTTTTAATGAGGCTCCGTAATTTAACAGCCTGCCGTTCTGATATTCTGATTAAATTTCCCGTTTTAAGTTCTACAAACATCCCCTCATCATCTTTTTTTACCGAACTGATGTAGTCGAGGTTAAATAATATACTTCTGCCGGCTCTAAAAAATCTTTCACAATCGGGGTTATCTTCGAGTTTGTTTAATGAGGTTTTGAGCAATACCTGTTCTTGCCCGAAAAAGAGCCTGGCGTAATTCTCTACCGACTCGATCAGATGCACATCTTTCCATTTAATGAGGTGGTGTTTGCTCCTATCCTTTATAAAAACAACGGCTCCATTATTCGCACCGATCTTTTCTATGGCTTTATCCATTGCACTTTTAAAGCGTTCCTCCCGTATGGGCTTCATCAGGTAATCCATGGCGCTTACTTCAAAAGCCTGCAACGCATAACTGTCGAAAGCGGTTACAAAAATCACCTGCGGCACATGTACCAAATTCTCCAACAGGTCGAAACCCGAACGGCCAGGCATCTGTATATCCAAAAAAATCAGGTCGGGCTTTAAAAGTCCGATAAGTTGCTCGGCTTCATCAGCATTGGCAGCCTCACCCAATACCGTAACCTGCGGATAGCTTTTTAACATCCTTATCAGTTCCTGCCTTGCGCCACGTTCATCGTCAATAATCAGTGTTCTAATGTTGCTCATCTGATTGGGATTTTAATTTCGGCGCAAACCTTTTGCTCCATTTCATACAGGCTGAAAGATGCATGGTGCTGGTAACTGAGATCGAGCCGTTCTTTCAGGTTCTGCAGTCCTATGCCTGCCACCGTTTTATTTGGTTCCAACTTGCCAGGGTTTAAAACACGGATGCTTACCAATCCATTCTGTTCGTTAATTATTACCTCAATCTTCCCACCCTGCTTTTCTAATGCAACTCCATGTTTTACCGCATTTTCTACCAATGTTTGAATGCATAAGCGTGGCACCATCAGCGCAGAGAGCGAAATATCGATATCCAAATCGTATTGTAATCTTTCTTCCATCCTCAAACCTTCTAACTCCAGGTAATCTTTCACCAGGTCTATTTCTTCATTTAACCTGATCAGCATGGCGCTGCCTTTATACAATCCACTGCGCAACAGTTCGCTTAGCAGATCGATTGCCCTACCCGCTGCATCGGGCCGGGTATATACCAAAGATTTTATGTTATTGAGTGCATTGAACAAAAAATGGGGATTTAACTGAGCAGAAAGATTATCCAGTTGCGACTGTTTAAAGCTAAGCTCCAATCTGGCATTTTCTACTGATAACCGCATTTCCCGTTTTGCGTAGTGGTAAAGGTGATAGGCTAAAAGCCATATGGCCATTAAGCGGATACCAGCAACAAAAATACCTACTGCATTTAAACTAAAAAAATCAGCAAACGACTGGTGTGGGTGACTTAGAAACAGTAATCTCACCAGGTACAACTTACTAACCGTAATTATGGTATAAAAAATACCCATTACCGGAATAACGATCAGCATCCGCCAGATCAGTTTCTGAAGCGCCAGGTCATGCCAATGGTTTTTATTTGCAAAATTACGGTACAAATGGGTAATCAAAATGTACATGACCACATCCGAAACAAACTGTACAACAGCCATATCGAATCTGAAATTACCAGCTGCAGACCAACCTTGAAATGCCCAATACAAAGCGGCCACACACCAGCCAATTAGCTGACATTTCCAATAAAGCGATATGTAGGGTTTCTTTTCCAAAAATTTTCTGTTCCAAACAAAGCAACGAAAACTAATTTTAAGAAAAAAGATAAAGTACAGGAGCGTAGGATTTTCGGGGATGAGTGGTTCTTTTAGTCAGGAGTCGGGTCAGAAGTCCAGAGTCTATCGTGCAAAGAAACAAATATGCCTTTATGCGCGCTGTGCCTTAGTGGTTTATAGGAAGAAAATATAGGATGGAGATGAGGCTAGTCCGAAGTCTGCAGTCAGAGGTCCGAAGTCTATTATGCAAAACAAACAAACTCAGCTTCGTGCCTTGGTGGTTAGAGGATGGAAAACGTAATAGATGGATAACGGAATTGATTCTGCGCCAATCCTCTATATCTGCGGAACAAATAAATAGCTAAAAACGGATTGCAAATCCGTAGCACTCGGGGTCTGGATTGCAAATCCTGACTAACAATAGTACGAAAACATCAATTTACCAACTGCTTTTTAAATGTATTCGGACTAATACCAACCTCTTTTTTAAATAAACGCGAGAAATAAGAAAGGTTCTCAAATCCCAATGCATAAGCAATCTCCGAAACCGATCTATTTTCACCGATCAAACGGTTTTTTGCTTCAGATATCAGGTAAATATGGATATGTTCTAAAGCCGTTTTTCCACTTTCCTGTTTTAAAACATCTGTTAAATAACCTGCCGAAATGTTTAAACGCGCTGCCATATCATGCACTGATGGCAAACCTTTAGTAGCCAATAATCCATTG
The DNA here is from genome assembly GCF_056398925.1 of Pedobacter sp. 01T416_2. Taxonomy (NCBI): domain Bacteria; kingdom Pseudomonadati; phylum Bacteroidota; class Sphingobacteriia; order Sphingobacteriales; family Sphingobacteriaceae; genus Pedobacter; species Pedobacter sp. 01T416_2. The sequence continues at coordinate 523 of NZ_JBFTQI010000188.1, read as the reverse complement.
GCAACGTATTTATTTATTTCTTCATTAAACCGGGTTACTGTTTTGCCCGAAATTTCTGTACGGTTAAGAAATTGCCTTTTGTAAAAACGTTGACTGTACTTAAGCAAAGTATCTACGTTGGCCAAAATCAATTCGCGACTATATTCATCCTGGTTGTTTCGGTATTCGGTTTCAATTTTATGATACAGCTCCCATACTGTGCTTTCTTCACTGGGCGAGAGATGTAGCGCTTCGTTAGTTTCGTAATCGAAGTAGTGGTATTTTTTAATGGTATCATGCAACATATGTCCATTCAAAAAATCTTCATGAATAAAAATCAAAAAACCATCCTCCTCCATCTCCAGGTTTTTCATTTCGATTACCTGATTGGGTTTAAAGAACATCATCGAACCGCTCTCGTGGTCGTATTTTGTACGTCCATAAAGGATTTGTCCTGCAATAATCTTTTTAAAACCGATCATATAGAAATCGCTCGTAAACTCCCGGTCGCCCATGGTACACCTATGGTCGCATTTGTAAATGC
>NZ_JBFTQI010000187.1:0-11535 GCF_056398925.1 Pedobacter sp. 01T416_2 | reverse complement strand
CAATGGCATTAAGCAGAATTTGGTCAGCATTTATTATCGTGGCTATTGTAGTAGCAAGTATTAAATGTTTCTTTTTCGGACATAGCGATATTTTTAACTGGATGGTAATCGGTAAATCATCCGATCCCTTAAACCCTTTAAAATTAGACGGCATTATCGAAACCTGCTGGATTGCGGTTGACCTTTGCATTAAATTAATTGGAACACTGGCTTTATTTATGGGGTTAATGAGCATCGCCGAAAAAGCAGGTGGTATCCGTTTATTATCCAGAATTATTGGCCCTTTTTTTTCAAAACTCTTTCCTGAAATTCCAAAAGGACATCCGTCTATGGGGCACATGATCATGAATTTCTCAGCCAATTTATTAGGCTTAGATAATGCCGCCACTCCATTTGGTATAAAGGCGATGGAAAGTTTGCAGGAGCTTAATCCAAATAAGGATGTTGCCAGCAATTCGCAGATTATGTTTTTATGCTTGCATGCCGCAGGTTTATGCTTAATTCCTGTTAGTGTAATTGCCATTAGGTCAACCCAAAATGCGCAAGACCCAACCGATATTTTCATTCCGTGTTTGATTGTAACTTTTGTTGGTACCATGGCCGCCATGCTCATTGTATCCTTTAAACAAAAGATAAACCTACTTCAACCCGTTATCATTACCTGGGTATTAAGTATCTCGGCAGTGGTTGGTTTACTGGTTTGGTACGTAAGTAAGTTAAATGCAGAAAGCATAAAATCATTTTCAGGCTTATTAAGCGGTGGAATAATTTTATTGATCTTTTTATTGATTGTATTGGGTGCACTATATAAAAAAATTGATGTTTTTGATGCGTTTATTGATGGCGCCAAAGGCGGATTTGAAACTGCACTGAAAATTATCCCCTATTTAGTTGGAATTTTAGTTGCGGTAAGCATGCTCAGAACCAGTGGAACTTTTGATGTAATCATGAGCGGGATTAAAAACATGTTTGTGTTTTTTGGAGCCGACACCAAATTTGTTGATGCGCTGCCCACAGCTTTGATCAGGCCTTTAAGTGGTGGTGCTGCCCGAGGAATGATGGTAAGCACTATGATTTCTAGCGGACCAGATTCATTTGCCAGTAAATTATCGGGTGTTTTTCAGGGTGCGTCTGATACTACTTTTTATGTAGTAGCGGTTTACTTTGGTTCTGTTGGTATAAAGAATACACGTTATGCCATCGGTTCGATGTTATTGGCTGATTTAGTTGGGGTTTGTACAGCTATAGTGCTTAGTTATATGTTTTTTGCGTAGTTTTTAACTACAGACAGAAGGGCACAAAGTTCACAGAACTGGGTGTGTAGTCAAAAAGCAAAAACATTAATCTACAGCTATTTTCTAAATCTGGGGAAACATAAATTAGCAAGATTGTTGTGGGATAGATATCCTGTTAATGATTTCATCAATAGCATCAGGATCAATCGCTACGTTTTTCGAAGCACACCATTTTTCTGTTTTATTATCCAGCCAGATACAAAAAGAATGATAGCCATCTAAAACAACGGCATAAGTTTCATGAAAATCATCTTGAATACGCATGCAAAATCCCTTAAAAATTTTGCCTCTAACAATGAATTGCAGGGTGGAATAATTTTCTAACATGGCTCATTATATTTTTGGTTAATTTACAACAAATTATAAACGAGAATGTTTCGTTAATTTAAAGGAATTAATAATTAATTCTTAAACTACAAGGAAAGGCTTAACCTATGTTTAACATATTCGAGTAGCCTTTAGCTATTAAACGCTTTTTTGAAGGTAAAAATATCTCGCATTGCAGATTTAATATCGTGCGTCCTTTTTTCACTATTGATGTTTCGGCGATTACTTCATCTCCTTCGCTTGCAGGGGCAAAATAATCGACATAGTTATTTACGGTGGTATAACGTTCGTTCAGTCCCATTGTAAAAACCGTTGCACCAATTAAATCATCAATAATGCCTGCCGTTACACCACCATGTAAAATTTGATAAGGATTGGTCATTTCTTTACGGATGGTATACTGGCAAACCAACATACCGTACTCTGCTTTAACTAAAACAGGAGCCAGCCAGTTCATAAAGTTAGACGGCGAATTGGTAATTACCTTGCCAATTGATTGCCTTAAAAAAGTTAAACGCTGTTCGTTTAAAGAGGGTTCCATATAGGGTAAAAATAGGCAAAATAGTTTATTAGTCCGTAAGGTGGAACGGTTGGTAGAAAAAAGGTTTGATGGCAAAAGAAAATGGAAGATATAAATACCTCCCATTTCCTAAACGAAACATTTAACCCTAAAACATGATTATATAACCGTGCTATAGTTCCCATTAGAAGCTTATGGTCAATGGTTTTTTGGTCAATAGTTTATAGCCATTACCTACATTTCCATCTGCAGATATTTTATTGATCATAAGCCATTAACTATCAACTATGATCCATCAACCATTTCATCTTACATTATCCATCCTTAAATCGGAATAATAACTTTAAAACTTAAGTTCCTGCCCATATTGTAAATTCCTGATCTGCCATTTGGCGAAGGGTTATAATATTCGAAATATTTTAATCGATTTAAATTTGATTGGTATGCGATATTGAAAATATTATCTGCCTGAAGAAAAATATCACATAAGGTCTTTCCTTTTTTAGTTTTCAGTGTTGATCCTATTCCTCCGTTGATTAAGGTATAACCTGGCGTAAAGGTTTCAGTATTATCTAAAGCATAAAATTTATCCTGATCAGCGAAAAAAGCAGCATCAATTTTAATATAAGGCTTATCAAAAATGCCTATAGCCTTTTGAGCGGTCGCCTTGATCTCTGTTCTCACCTGCAATGGCGGAATAAAGGGTAGGTATTTAGCTTCCTTACCATGTTTATTTAATAATTCCTGATTCTGGTTCAACCCAACCACGTAAGCCAAACTATTGTTAAAACTTAACCATTTCATMGCTGAAGGATGTAGATTTACCGAAATATATAATCTTGCTTTCGACTGCTGATACTGATAAGTTAGGTTTCCAGGAACTATAACCACTGGATTCCCATTGGCATCGGTCAAGCGCGATTGATAGATGTAGTTCTGAATATTGTTATTAAACAGTTCCATACTTATTTCAGCATCTTTTAAGTAAGCAATAACGCCTATATCTTCCTGAAGGTTAAACTCTGGTTTAAAAGTCCTGTTGCCCAAATACACAATGTGCGCACCGGGATCTAATCCATTTGAACCGATTTCTGTAATGTTTGGTGCACGGTAYCCCCTGGCAATATTGGCTTTAATGAGCAGTTTTTCAGAAATGTTATAGGTTAAACCCAAACTTCCTGACAAGCCATAATAGTTTTTATCAAAAGAAGGGAATTGCAATTTTCCAGTGGCATCAGTCGAGCTCACCTGTTTACCAAAACCTGTTTGTGCATTGGTACCTACATAAAAATCACTCCAGTGTATATTTCTTCTGTCTATCCTGATTCCTCCGGAAACATCGATTTTAMCCATCGATTTCTTTGCAAAATAAAAAGCACCGATATCGAAAAGATCATAATCGGGAATGGGAAAATCGGTAGCAGCCTTGCTCCTGTTTCCCTGGTACATACCATTTACTCCAATGGTACTTTCGATACCGGCAAAATCTGGAAGGTTGTATTTAAGATCATAATTAAAAGTGTTTAACACTACATAAAGCCCGGCCTGACTTGGCAATGTTGGGTGATTATATTCTCTCCTTACACTTTGCTGTCCGCCAATCAATAAATTTAAATCACTCGTTCCAAATTTAAACTGACTGGTGTTATAAAATCGGTAATGTTGAATGTGCTGATGTAAGGGATTAATGGAGTAGGTATTCAAATCACTTTCAGGCACAATAGGCCTGTTTTTAATATCATCTCCGTTATCTAAAACCTGCCTGGTAAATCGTCGTGATAAAGAATCTCTGCTACCATCAGGAATTTCCATTAAATTATCGTAATAGGTAACGGCAGTTTTAGAATAACCCCAGGCTTTATCTACTCTGGCACTGGCAGATAGATTGTATTCTCTAAAAGCTGTTCCGTAAACCAATCCATCAATTTTGTTTTGGTAATTATGTGCTGTTTTCCCAGTCGCCCTAAACGTATATTTCCAATCGTTTTTAATGTAGGCCAATCCGAGCGACGAACCGATCATGCCATTATTACTTTGGTAATTTGCTGTAAAATCGCCTTTCAATTTACCATCTTCAAAATTCGGGCTGTAAGGAATCATATTAATTACACCTGCTAAGGCATCAGAACCATAGGTTAAACTGGCCGGACCTTTTACAACTTCGGCCCTGGTAATACCATATTCATCTACCTCAATACCATGTTCATCGCCCCATTGCTGGCCCTCCTGCCGTAAACCATCATACAAAGTTAACACACGATTATACCCCAAACCTCTAATAAAGGGTTTAGAAACATTTGGCCCCGTGGTAACAGCTGTAATTCCAGGAACGCCTTTAACAATAGCTTCGATCAGGTTAGTATTCACATTTTGATCCATTGATTTTTTCGAGAGGACCGCAATAGGTACAGGGCTTTTACGCAGCTGTGTGGCCCGGTTAACCCCGGTAATTACCACATCGCCTAAATCAGATGCTAAGCTTAACAGATCAGCGTTAACCAGTGCAGTATCTCCGTTTAGCGTTACTTTGATTCTTTTGGATTGATAACCTATGCCCGAAAAAATGAGGTCATAATTTCCGGATGGAATACCACCTAATTGATAGGTACCCGAAATATTTGATTTGGTGGATCCCTTAGATCCTAAAATTTTAATGGTGATATTTTCTACAGGTTCATTTTGGGAGGTGACCAAACCTTTAACCATAACTTTTTGCGCGATGGCATTTAGCGATATAAAAAAACAGAAGCAGTATAGTAAGAATGGTTTCATGAACAGAAATGATTTGTCTAAATATAATTTTAGACAAATCTAAATTTTAATTTAAATATATCAAATTAAATATTTAGATAATATTTAACAACCTTAAAATCAAAACATTTAAACAAAAAATAAAAGTACTTAGCGTTGAGTGAAGCGCTTTTATTTTCGAACCCGAGTAATAGTTAGCAAGACATCCATCATCCATTTTACATCTCTCCTCTTACATTCTCCATCTCATACTACATTTCCTCCAGCGCCATTTATTAGCCCACTGGCCAGGTTAGCATCCTTTGCTTCCAGTTACTTCTTTTTTTTAAAATTTAATCGATTTTGAGTAAACAGCGATAATGCTTATCTAGCTGATTATAAACAACCTGCACTTGCTGTTCATAAATCAATGCAAAATGGACAGAAAAATCTTTTGAATATTTTCAACCATATCCTGCAAATACACCGTTATTATGATTATAATTGAATACTAAAGAGTGAATAAAACTATAATACCTGAAGGATTGTTATGCCTAAAGGAGTTTTAAACAGTACTAATCTTATAAACAGAATATATGTTGGTGATTAATAATTTCGAAGAGTATGAATCACATCTAGGTAAAGAACTAGGTGTTTCTCAATGGCATACCATAGACCAAGAACAGATTAATAAATTTGCCGATGCAACCTTAGATCACCAATGGATACACACCGACCCGGAAAAAGCTAAAAATGAAGGGCCATTTAAGGCAACAATAGCACATGGATATTTAACCTTATCCTTAATTCCTTATTTATGGAAACAGATTGCGGATGTACGTAATATTAAAATGGAGATCAATTATGGTATTGAACGTTTTAAATTTGGTCAGGCAGTTTTAGTGGATAGCGAAGTGCAATTAAAAGCAAAATTAAATTGCATTAGCAATTTGAGGGGAATAACTAAAGTTACGATTCAAGCAACGCTTGTGATTAAAGACCAACCCAAACCAGCATATGTGGGCGATGTTGTATTCTTGTACCACTTCATCTGATATCATTCAATTTTGGCTACATAACTACGCTTAGTTTTCATATCGGGATTCTTGATATCGGGTAACTTGATTTTGGCTAGCGACATTTCTATCGATACAGATGCATCCCGTTTTCTGGCTTCGGTGGCTATGCTTGAAATGATATTTTTTAAGGTATTCAGTGCTGCAAAATACTGACGATCCAGTGTTTTAATGGCATTCATATCGCGATTTTTCTGTTGGTATTCCAGGTTTGCTTTTTCACAACAATTGTACTGAATCTGATCTAAATATGCTAACTTTTCGGTTATTATAGACAGTGCTGACGCGGATAACTTAAGTCCTTTAATGTCAACAACTTTATCATCCTTAACTAAATAATTTAAGCCATTGAACGAAATGGTTTTGAGCGGAGTATTGTTAATAATTGCTGTGGGTTTTGGAAGCTGTTTTTTTGAATTAAAACCATCTTCAATCAGCGCTTTGTTGTAACTGAACCGATCGGCTAAAAGTGAATCAATTAACTGGTTGCCATCCTTTATTTGCTCAGCAGTTGTACTGATAGCATGAGAAGCCGTCAGATTCTTAGTTGAGTTACAGCTAAAACAAATGAATAAAATAACCCCCAAAAAAGGCAAAATTTTATTTTTCATATCCAACAATTAATCAAATGCAAATTATGGAATTAACGGTTTATTGCACTTCACAATTGACGAACAATTTACTTTACATTTATTTAAGCTGTGCTGTAGAAAAGTATATTCTTGCCAGCAATTATATTGTTTTAATGATTACCTACATTTAAAACATGTGGGTAGAATTTCGATTTTTATAAAATTATTCGAGTTACCGAATTACAAAAAACGTTTTTTTAGATGATTATTTTACCGTAACAAAAAAACCATTTTAACGTATGCGCAAAACTAGTATAACTATATGTTCTATGTGAGTAAATAAAAGCTATACTGACAAATAACGGGTGAAAATCCTGTTAAAAAGGGCGCTCTCTTTCAGCAATCCTTAATGTTGATCCTGTTATAGGAGCCAGTTTATCACAAATATGAGAATACAAAGATGGACCAGCCGTGCTGAGCTTCAAACGCTCCGGGAGGGTGATTATATTACATACGAATCATATTCAGGACCGATAAAAAAAATAGAAGTGCATCATTTTAGAAACGAACAACATTTTTATATTAAGATTTATAATTTAAAACAAACCATACTGATTATCACATGATCAATATCTAAAAAACCAAAGATATTTTAATGATCCACGTAAAATATCCTATTCTCAAACTAATCAAATCTTGCATGTGCAGGCGTGCCTTCGCTTTTTTCGCACATTTATTTTAGAACTACTAACGGCCTATCGTACTGGCGAATGCACAAGATGATCCAAGTAATTTTGATATTTTCGATTTTACAATTAACGCCCCGCTAACCTCTTAAGTTAAATGGTTTTTCTGAATACTTTCTTTGAGCAATGTAAATTCGCAACTAATTAGATTGTATTTTTCATATTTATCTTTTTCTGTTAATTGAAATCTAGCTATTCTTGTCCATCCTTTATTAATGACCAAACAATAATACACAAATGGACTTTTAGTGTTTAGCTAAAGTAAATAAATGTTAACCTAAATGTTAACTATTGCTAAACATTTGTTTAGTAAAACTACCGATAGTATATTTGACGATAAAGTTCAAAAAATTAATTTATCCAATTTAATAGAAAGCAGATGTACCCTGAAATTAAAATGGTAGTATTCGATATGGCTGGCACTACAGTGAACGAAAACAACCTAGTTTACAAAACCCTAATGGATGCAATAAATGTCGCTGGTTTTTCATATTCCCTTGATCAGGTTCTTGCTGTTGCAGCAGGAAAGGAAAAGAAAGAAGCAATCAGATCGGTACTTAAAACTTACGAAGGTTCTTTTGATGAAGCCATGGTCTTCGATATATATGAAAAATTTATTGGCAAACTGAAACTGGCGTATGAAACTGAGGAAATTTTACCTCAACCTGGTTCGATTGAACTTTTTGAAAAACTTCGGAAAGAAGGAATAATTTTGGTACTTAATACAGGTTACGACAGGGTTACCRCAGAGGCTATACTGAGCAGACTGGGTTGGAAGGCAGGTACCGAATTCGATACACTCGTTACTGCTTCTGAGGTCGGCCAAAACAGACCAGAACCTGATATGATTTTATTGGCAATGAGACAGCATGGTCTTACCGATGGTAAATCGGTTGTTAAGGTTGGAGATTCAAGTATTGATATTGAAGAAGGTAAAAATGCAGGTTGCGGCTTAAGCATTGGCATTACCACAGGCGCACATACACAGAAACAATTAGAAAAAGCTAAACCTGACGCGGTAATAGACAATTTAATGGAAATCTATGCTATGGTAACCAAGCACAACTAAATAATTGAAATGATTAAATAATTACAACCGTATATGCTAACATACAAATGGGGCAAACGATTGTAATTAAACATAAAAGGCTCCTGGTATTATACCAGAAGCCTTTAAATTAGAATYATGGTAAGCCCTCTAAAGGGATTCCTTTGGAATATTGCGGTCGAGATGTGATTGCATTTCTATTTACGCAAGACTAATTATCACGAATTTTGATGCTGCAATCGTTCATTAGTACTTCAACCTAAACATAAAACCTTTTAACCAGGTAAAGCGTTTATTTTTAGATAACTTAGATCACAACTAAATATAAGCATATGAATACACAGGAAGTAGCTGACAAACTGGTGCAGCTTTGCCGTGAAGGCAAACACGAACAAGCCATTGATGAACTTTACGCCGATAACGTTGTAAGCAAAGAGCCAAAAGGCTCGCCAATGGAATTAACAGAAGGCAAAGATGCCGTTAAAAAGAAAACCATACAATGGGAAGAAAGTGTTGAAGAGATACATAGCTCTTCGTGCTCAGAACCAATTGTAGCAGACAATCATTTTGCTATTGTAATGAACATTGATGCCACTTATAAAGCCCATGGAAGAATGGCCATGAGTGAAATCTGTGTTTATGAGGTTAAAGACGGAAAAATCGTAGCCGACGAGTTTTTCTATCGCATGGGTTAAAATATAAAAAGCCCCGATATCCATCTGGGCTTTTATAATCAACTAACCTAAACTTATAAATACTAACCAAATATTTATACCGCAAAACTAATGACCGATTATTAATTCAATGTTAAATATTTATCACTTGTTATCTGAAATTGGTTACACCGCATTAGCTCATTAAATCGTAAAACACCGCTTATCGGGAAAAAATTAGAATCAAATTTGCCTTGCCTGTTCTGTGAAGGAAAATGTTTTATTACCTTTAAATAAATGAGCAATTTCTAACCATAAACCGTATAAAATTGATGACCATACCCAATCTGCAAGACCTTTCAAAAAAACATCAACTCATTTCCGATCTATTTAAATGGCCCACCAAAGCTTCTGAGTGGGAACAATACAAGCTCAGCAACGAGCAACTTGATTTTTTTAAGACGTTTGGATACGTTAGCGATATAAAGTTATTGGAGGAATGGCAAGTTGAGCGGTTGAACAAGGAATTAGCAGAAATTATAGATCCTGCACACCCCTTAAATGGGCTGTTTCATGAGTTTCACAGCAATGAATCTGCAGATCCTAATTCAGTTTTATTTCATGCTTTAGGCGCCTGGCGAATTACAGAAGGCTTTCATGATGTGATATGGAATCCCGCTTTTGCGATGGCGGCCAGTCAGATYTTAGGTAATAAAGGCGTACGTTTCTGGCACGATCAATTGTTCTGTAAACCAGCAAAACATGGAGGAGTTGTAGCCTGGCACCAGGATTATTCTTATTGGACACGCACCGGGCCCATGCAACATTTAACCTGCTGGGTTGGATTAGATGATGCAACTACCGAAAACGGTTGTTTATATTATGTACCTAAAAGCCATAACTGGGGCTTGCTGGATAAACCAGATTTAGCTGGGGATATGGAAGGCTTAATGCAGTATTTAACCGAAGAGCAGAAAGCAGAATTTAATCCAGTCCCAATCGAACTTAAAAAGGGATATGCTACGTTTCACCACCCATTAATGGTTCATGGCTCGTTCGAAAATAAATCACCACGTTCAAGAAGTGCTTTCGTTTTAAATGTATTTACTGACGGTACCGAATCGAATACCGACGAAGCCTTACTTAAGGGAGTGGAACCTATTGGTGCAGGACATAAAATGGAAGGGCAGTTTTTTCCTTTGATATTTTCTCCCGACAGCCTTTAATCGCACTATTTCATTTTTTAAAGCTTTATGTGCTGATCAATTAACCTGGAATACCTTGCATTTAGCTACGGAAGCACTGATACACGGAATATTCATGGCTTTGCCTTGTCTTTAATCTGATCTGGAATCTTAAATATCCTTTTTTTCGTTTCGTTTTCACGAGAATGGCGGTATTTACAATTCCCGCTCAATTTGCATGAGGTTTTTGGGCCTACGAGAAAGTGGCAGATATTGATGTGCTCTTAGCTAAAAAATAAAAAACGGCCTACAAATGTAGACCGAATATTGAGCGAAAATTTATTTTCCCGAATTATTAAATTCTTTAAGCCAGACAATTGCCTACTTAACTTAACGGTTACCCACATATGTTTCTGCAGATGGTAAAGACGTTTTACCATTCACTCCTATCGTTTTAATAAAATAATAGTTGTTTTTTTCTTTAATGAAGTTTGCATCTATGTATGTAAAAACTTTTGCATTAACATCAGCTATTTTTGTTGGGTCTGTACCTCTTACATATCTATAAATTTCATATTTGGCTACTTCGCTTTGTGAGGGTTGCCATTGTAAAATGATGCTTTTATTATCTTTGCCAGTAAAGGATTTTAATGAATTTGGGGCATAAACCGATTGACTTGTGTTTACCGTTATTTCATTGCTAAATTCGCTTTCCTTATCTGCGTCAGTTACACCAGTTATTTTATAGCTCACTTCAATATCATTAAAAAGAAATTCATCCTTAAATGTATTTTTGAAGCCTAGAACAGGTGTTTTATTAACTTTAACATAAGATGAATTTCCAGATTTCCGATAAACATTATAACCAGCTATCTGTTTTACAACAGTTGTATCTTGCCAAAAAAGATAAATACCTTTTCCATCTTTTTTAAAATCTACGATAACTGGTGCCGCAACGCGAAAATTTGGATTACTTAGGTAAATAATTTTAGAAAAACCGCTTCTGGTATTACTTAAATTCTCAGACACAAGGGCATAGCCAACTGTTGGTGATAAATTACTTGTTGTATCGGTATAAACGTAATTTCTTTTGGCTTTCTCATCAAAATATATCATTTCTGTAATCGGTTTCATGTCTCCCCCAACTTCATTGGTACGATATACATAGTATCCACGGGTATCGTTATTGTAATCTGTCCAACTAACTACATTATGTTTATTCACATTTCTAACAACAACATTTGCTGGCGGATCTGATTGTTTGATTTGATGAACTAAGCCGTAAACTTTAATCCCTCTTTCTGTAGCTCTTCCAAGTTTATCTACAACCACTAAATAATAATAATATTTCTGACCAGGGATAATGGTTTTATCAATATAATTG
>NZ_JBFTQI010000186.1:0-8571 GCF_056398925.1 Pedobacter sp. 01T416_2 | reverse complement strand
TTATGATTCCATGCAACAGGCAAATCCTGATGAAGTGGCCAATCAGTTTATCGAAATCACTAACGATTTGGCTTACTCAAAAACGTTTTATCCAAATTCGAAAACAACCGCTTATCTCAATGGCTTAGCCTCTAAATTACATCAATCCGTTTACAAAAACAAAAAGGAAAAATCGAACCGGTTTATCCATTTCTGGAAAACAGAACTCCCCTTAATATTTCTACAACACAGAAAACAGGTATTTTATGCATTGGCATTTTTCTTGGTTTCTTGTGCCATTGGTGCTTTATCGGCAAAATACGATGATACTTTTGTGCGATTGATTATGGGTGATGGTTATGTAAACATGACAAACGAAAACATTGCCAAAGGTGATCCTTTTGGGGTTTACAAACAAAGTAATGAGTTTATGATGTTTATGCAAATTGGGGTTAATAATATTTATGTTGCGCTATATACCTTTGTTTTGGGGATTATATTTTCATTTGGCTCTATTGTTTCATTATTCAGAAATGGCGTGATGCTGGGCTCATTCCAATATTTCTTTTTTAGTAAGGGATTAGGCTTTCAATCAGTTCTGGTTATCTGGATTCACGGCACATTAGAAATATCGGCAATTGTTTTGGCAGGCGCGGCTGGTTTAATTTTGGGCAATAGCCTTTTATTTCCCAAAACGTATACCCGTATGGCTTCAGTTTTAAAAGGGGCTAAAGATGGATTAAAAATTGTAATTGGCCTGATACCGATTTTTATAGTTGCAGCATTTTTTGAGAGTTTTGTTACCCGACATACTGAGATGCCGCTATGGTTAAGTATGTTCATTTTATTATCTTCTGCAGCTTTCATTATTTGGTATGTATTTATATACCCCATAAAAATCTACAATAAACAAGCAACACTAAATTAACATGCCAGGGAAAATTGAATTTAAGAAAAGAAGAGATTTCGGACAGGTGATTAACAACACCTTTACCTTCATGCGTCAAAATCTTAAGCCCCTCATTAAAATATATTTCACATTTTGTGGCCTATTTGTACTGGCTAGTATGTTAACCATGTTATTGCAACAATACAAAATGGTTAATGTAATAAATACGGGCATTGTGAACAGATATGGCAAAAGCTCGGGACTCGGGTCTATTTACGGTATTGAATACTTTTTATCACTATTATTTAGCATGGCAAGTTACGTCAGTATGAGTGTTGCCATACTTTCTTATGTCGCTGTATATGTGCAGAAAGGGAACCAAACACCAACCACCGATGAAGTATGGGGATATTTTAAGTATTACTTCTTCCGGATTTTTGGCAGTTCTATCGTATTGATTATCCTGTTATGCATAGCCTTTATGTTTTGCCTTGTACCTGGCTTCTGGCTATTCCCTTATGTGGCCATGATGTTCCCCATTATGGTAATCGAAAATGGTTCTTTAGGTTACTCTTTTAGCAGAAGCTTCAAAATTATAAAAGATAATTTCTGGATTACTTTCGGTACGCTTGCCGTTGTTTGGATTATTGTTTCTGCCTGTATGAGCATGATTGTTTTACCTACAAGTTTATTTAATATGATTGGTATGTTTACGCATAAAACCCCACACATGTCTTTAACACTAACCATGATTACAACAGTTTTGCAGTCATTATGCCAGGTGTTTACCATCATCCCCATCATTACCATTTCATTGGCCTATTTCAGTTTGGTTGAACAAAAAGAAAGCCCCGGCCTAATGGAACGGATTTCTAATTTTGGCATTACCGAAAAACCTATAGATACCAGACCTGAAGAATATTAAAATGCAGCCAGCACTATTCCGATATCTTCTTGTTTCACTTTTGTTTTTTATTCCGGTAATCAACAAAGCACAGACAGCTAAACCTAAGCCTGTAACTGTTGTAATTAAAACAGATACCAGTAAGGTTGTGGCCTCGAAATTTGATAAAGAGGCCATAAGCAATTATAAAGAACAAAAAGAGTTTCAATACGACGAAATAGGTCAACAACAATTATCGTTATGGGACAAATTTTGGTTATGGTTCTGGGGTATAATCGGCGAACTATTTCAGGGAGCAGCATCCAACATTTTTTCCAGGTATATTTTTATCGGACTTGGTGTTGCGCTGATCATATTTATTGTGGTTAAAGTTATTGGAGCAGAAAAAATCTTCGCTAAAAAATCGAAAGAAACAATTCTTCCATACGATGTAATTACCGAAAACATCCATGAGATAGATTATGAACAGGAATTACAAAGATTAGTTGCCGAAAGAAAATTCCGTTTGGCCGTTAGGCTTTTATACTTGAGGGCGCTAAAAAAATTGAGCGATGCCGAAATTATCCAATGGCAGCCCGATAAAACCAATTATAATTATTTAATGGAAATCAGTAAGCCAGAGCTGAGAAACGATTTTAGCCAGCTTACCCTACAGTTCGATTATATCTGGTATGGCGATTTCCCTATCGATGAAGTGAAATTCGACCCTATTAAGCAATCGTTTAACCAGTTTAACAACCAGATTAAATGAAAGGCTACAAATTATACCTGATTATCGGTTCCATTCTAATTTTGGGTTATTTAATTGCGCAGTATAATAAGCCTACGCCAACAAACTGGGCGCCAACATATGCTATTAAAGATAAAATCCCTTACGGAACATATATTTTATACAATAGAATTAAAGATATTTTGCCCTCGGCAAGTATTCAACAGTCGAAAACAGCTGTTTATACTACGCTAAAATCTAAAAGATTCAATAAAACGGCTTATATAATCGTTGCACAAAAGGCAGATATTAGTAAAACTGATCTTGAACAGCTGATAAAATATATGCAAGCGGGCAATGATGTATTTATAGCCACTTATGATTTAGGAAAAATAAGGAAGGAACTTAAAGTGCAAACTTCTACCGCAATGTCTCCCGAAGGAAGTACCTTAAATTTCACCAATCCAGAACTAAAAACTGATGCAAACTATGGTTTTGAAAGAGGCATCGGCAGCCAGTATTTTAGTAAGGTAGACAGCAGCAAAACGACAATACTTGGCGTAAATGGGAAAGGCCAGCCTAACTTTATCCGTTATGCTTACGGAAAAGGCAATCTCTACCTCATCGCAGAACCCGGTTTTTACACTAATTTTAATCTGCTAGATAAATATGGTGCAGAATATGCCGCTAAAACCTTGAGCTATTTACATGGAAATAAGCAGCTCATTTTCGACGAATATTTTTCTGCACAAAAGAACACCGCTACCGATATACTCAAGGTATTCTTTAAACATCCTGAACTGGAGTTTGCATACTATCTGGCAATATTTAGCCTGATAGTTTTTGTCTTGTACGACATTAAGCGCAGGCAAAGAATTATCCCAATCGCAGATCCGCTTACTAATTCTTCTTTGGCCTTTGTTAATGTGGTGGGCAGTGTTTATTACCACGAGCGGAACAACCTCGATATAGCCTTAAAAAAGATCAATTACTTTATGGAGTACTTAAGAACCAGGTATTATGTAAAGACCAACGATATCGACAGCAAATTTGCTCAGGTGCTAATGGAGAAAACAGGGATTAATGAAGCGCTGGCCAAAACCCTGACTAAACATTTTATCCAAACGCCAACAATGGGCGATTTAAGCGATACCCAATTGATTAATTTAAACGAAAGCATAGAACAGTTTTATAAAAATACGCAAAGTAATGGAACAAGAACAGTTTAACCCACGTACCGATTTAAGTGCCTTAAATGAAGCTGTAAATCAAATCAGAAATGTACTTGGAAATATCATTATCGGCCAAAAACAGGTTATTGATTTCTTAATTGTTGGTTTGCTTGCCGACGGGCACATCTTAATTGAAGGAGTACCTGGTGTAGCCAAAACCCTGAGCGCTAAATTGCTGGCAAAATCTATTGATGCACAATTTTCGAGGGTTCAGTTTACCCCCGATTTAATGCCATCTGATGTTTTAGGAACCCCGATTTTTAATACCAAAATAGGAGATTTCGAATTTAGAAAAGGTCCTATTTTTGGCAATATTATTCTGGTTGATGAAATTAACCGTGCACCTGCAAAAACCCAATCGGCCTTGTTCGAGGTGATGGAAGAGCGCCAGGTAACTATAGATGGCCATACCTATATCATGGACGAACCTTTTATGGTATTGGCCACACAGAACCCGATTGAGCAGGAAGGAACATACCGCCTGCCTGAAGCACAATTGGATAGGTTTTTATTTAAAATAGAAGTTAAATACCCTTCGTTAGCCGAAGAAACTGCGATTTTAATGGCTCAGCACACTTTAGTTAATAAAACATTATTAAACGATGTAAAACCAGTATTGTCTGTTAAACAGATACAAGAGGCTAGAGCAATCATCCGCAATTTGTTTGTAGAGCCAAAATTATTGGAGTTTATTGCCAAAATCGTAAATGAAACCCGCAACAATTCATCACTTTATCTAGGCGCTTCGCCAAGGGCATCTTTAGCAATTGTACACAGCGCAAAAGCTTTCGCTGCTATTCAAAACCGCGATTTTGTTACACCTGAAGATATTATTGCCGTTGCAGGCCCTGTATTGGCGCACAGGATATTGTTATCACCTGAAAAAGAAATGGAAGGATTAACCACAAGCGACATTGTTAATCAGATTATTAAAAAAATTGAAGTACCGCGATAGGTCAGTTATCGGTAGCCAATTTTCAGTTTACAGTTGGCTACTAACAGTTAACCAGTTTAAACAATTAACCGATTAAACAACATTGAAAAAATTCTTTCAGCAATATTACAACAATCTATTCCTAAGCGATCGCTTGTTTGCAGCTTTAGGCCTCTGCATTGTGCTTTTTTTGTTGAAGTTCTTTTTTGCCTGGCTGGGYGATATCCCTGAAATTGCCACTGGCGTCGTATTTGTTTTATTTTTTATCGATATTTTTATTCTATATCGAAATACTCAAGGGATTGATGCCAAAAGAATTACCTCGAAACGTTTGAGTAATGGCGATGAAAATCCGATACAAATCGAAATCAGGAATAGTTATGGTTTTGGGATAAATGCCAGGGTGATTGATGAAGTACCTTTTCAGTTTCAACTCCGGGATAAAGATTTTAAACTTCATCTAAAATCTGCAGAAGTAAAATCGATCCACTACAACCTGCGCCCAACAAAACGTGGTGAGTATGATTTTGGTTTTATTAGAGCGTACATCAGTTCACCTCTGGGCTTAATTAACCGCCGTTATAATTTTGATGGCGCCAAGATTCTGCCTGTTTTTCCTTCTTTTATTAACCTTGGTCAATACGAATTGATGGCCGCTTCACGCTATTTAACAGAATTCGGGATCAAAAAAATCAGAAAGGTTGGACAAAGCAGCGAATTCGACCAGATTAAAAATTATGTTGGTGGCGACGATATCCGTACCATTAACTGGAAAGCTACGGCCAGAAAAGGTGGTTTAATGGTGAATACCTATACAGACGAGAAATCGCAGAATATTTATTGTGTAATTGATAAATCGCGTGTAATGCGCATGCCTTTTGAAGGATTAAGCCTACTCGATTATGCTATAAATGCAGCCGTTGCACTTTCGAAAGTGGCCATGCTTAAAGAAGATAAAGCAGGTTTAATTACGATATCTGAAAATATCGGCGCTGTTGTACCAGCAGATCGTAAAGCTTCTCAGCTTGGCACTATCATGAATGTGCTTTACAAGGAAAAAACGAGATACCTTGAAAGTAATCTCGAAGCACTTTATTCCGCGGTACGATCAGTAGTAAAACAAAGGGGCCTTTTGGTTTTCTTTACCAATTTCGAAAGTTTATCGGCACTGCAAAGACAGTTGCCATATTTAAAAAGAATAGCTAAATACCACTTATTGGTGGTTGTATTTTTCGAAAATACTGAACTAAAAGAATTAAGCACAGCACCTGCAAAAGATGTAGAAGGCATTTACCATAAAACCATTGCCGAGAAATTTATCTACGAGAAAAAACTAATGGTTAAAGAACTCAACAAACATGGCATTTTAGCCATCCTTACCCCACCTCAAAAACTTACTGTTAATGTAATTAACCAGTATTTGGCATTAAAGGCACAGCAGCGGATTTAATTTGTAGTTGAGGGTGATGAGTTTGGAGGCACTGTTCTACTGAAACATGCTAGGTAACTCAAAAACCCCAAACGCCCAACTCTAAAGTCCCTACTCCTCTTCCCTAAAATACACCTTGTAAAAGTTCATCGATTTATCATCGTCGTAACCTTTTTCGATCATATCTTTATTGCCATGGATATAAATGTGGAAGTTTTTATCCAGCTTTAACACGCTTTTATAGGCACGGGCTTGTTTTTTAACAGCGGATTCGGCGATTTCAAAATTATCGGCAATCGGGCTTTCGTACTCTTGCTCGTAATTCTTCTTATAGTTTTTGAATGATTCAATCCCTTCGGCATTACCAATTACTTCATTACCGAATTCCTCAATATCAAAGGTTTCTTTTTCTTTGAAATACTTCATCGAGCGGTTTAAGAGATCGATTTTATCCGCTTTACTGATTTCGTAATCGTCATCAAGTTTCTGTGTAACGAAGTTTTTGTAAACCCCTAAAACATTATTGGTTTGGTTATAACTGTCGTTCCTGATTTTCAGCTTCAAAAATTCATCTTTCCAGTAAACAGCAGAATCGTTGCTACTTTTCGATTGATCCAGCACCACAACTTTATAGCCTTCTTCTTTATCAACGTTAAAAATCAGGCAGCCTTTATCCAATTTATTAATACTGATGGCTTCTTGCTCGTAACTTACATTAAAGCCATCCTGCTCAGGGTAAACTTTTAGGTAAGTATCTTTTGTTTCGGATTTAAAAATGCCAACTACATCCAATTGCTCGCCTTCTATCTGCACCTTTTCAAAATAAGCGACATATAGCTCGCCAGATTTAATTTTTGGGTGATTGGCTACATCGTATAAATGTTTGGCCAGTTGTTGCGAATCTTCGTGAAAAAGTTCGTTGTTTTCGAAAATTTCATGAACGAAATGGAATACTTCGTTCAACTCCAGGTTATCGTTGGGGTGATAAAAACGGTAGGCCTCATTTACCTTTTCGAAAGGTTTTAAGAAATACTGCATCAACAGGTTTCCCAACACTTCATCATCAATTTTTAAAGKAGCATCAGATAATTTATAATACTCTTCAAGCAATTTATTGCCTGTGTGGTGGATAGAAAGTTGCTTAAGTGAAGCCTCGAAAAATGAAATCATGGGGGCAAAAATAGTAAAATCATTGGTTAACCTTCTCGGTCATTCAATCATTCTCTAATTCAATTATTTCTTAATATAAACCTCGGCCCGCTGCAGAAAGCTTTTTTCCTTTAACGATGCCTCAACCTCATTTATAGCCTTCATTAAGTTATTTTCCGTATTCGTAATTTCTGCTGTGGCTTTAATAATCACATCCCAAACAGGCTCCATAGTGGAAAGAAGTGCTGTACCCTTTTCTGTGAGTTCAACCAAACGTTTACGGGTATCTATTTTATCTTTTTTAGACCGGATCAGTTTCTCCTTCTCCAATTCTTTTAACAAACTGATGGTAGAAGGATGTGCATAACCAATTTCATCTGACAACGAAACCACGTTCATCGTCGATTTTTTATATAAAGTATAAAGCACAGGGAACCATTTGGGTTGAAAATCAATTCCGAATGCTTTATAAATCAACAGACCATCTTTACGGATCTGATCGCTCAGCCTTTGCAATCGGGTAGAAATGGCCAATAAACCAGAAGCATCAATTACATTTTGTTCCATTAAAGAGATTTTAAATCCAGGCTATAAAAAACATTGTCTACAGCCATCCGAGGGAAGTAAACCGGCAAATCTTCCATTGCAACTGGTTTAAATCCATTACGTTCATAAAAACGGCAGGCCGCCTGCAATACGTCTTTTGTACCCAAATATACCTCATTCAGGTTATTATCCTCACAGTAGGCTAGAAGTGTTTTTAATAAAGCTTGCGCAACACCCAAATCTTTCCCTCGGAATTCCTTTTTAACAAACATTTTTCTGATTGCCCCCGATTGATGCTCAGGAACAGCAATTAAGGCAATGGTACCGATCAGTTCACCATTTAGTATGGCACCCCAAAAAGCACCACCTGAGCCATTATAATTTTTTTCTATATCCAACAAATCTGGCTGTGCCGCCAAATCGATATCTACATTAAATTCTATTTGTTGGATAGGTAGAATTAACCCAATAATCGCTTCACAGAATTGATTATCTAACCGTTCAATTTTAAAGTCGTTTTGCATTGTTAAATATTATCTGCCAAAGATATGTAGTTAACTACATATATCGCAAATAGAAATATCATTTGAACCTCAAATTTTAGGAAGGATTAGGAATGTTTTGGTTATTGGAGAAAGTTATTTTGTGTTCTTTAACTTATTGAGAAAGTCGACTATCTTTTTATCTGCATAATTGGCTACGCCTTCATGTTTGAAAGACAAACGGCCCTGTTTATCAAAAATAACTGTGGTTGGTAAAGCGCCTGCAAATACTTTTTCAGGAATCTCACTTTCTACTTT
>NZ_JBFTQI010000185.1:0-8571 GCF_056398925.1 Pedobacter sp. 01T416_2 | reverse complement strand
GCCATTGGCCTTACCGCTCGATTACGCCTGCTTAGCCGCCTCAGAAATCGGAAACATCAGCGATCGTAGGATTTACCTTTCCCTGGAAGGAAATACGCCAGGTGTACCTAAACTCCTGATGAAAGAAACTGGATTAAATTCGGGTTTTATGATTGTTCAATATACCTCTGCTGCTTTGGCCAGCGAAAATAAAGGGCTTTGTTTTCCGGCTAGTGCAGATAGTATTCCAACGTCTTTAGGTCAGGAAGATCATGTGAGTATGGGTTCGATCAGCGGACGTAAAGCCCTGCAGGTGATCGAAAACGTAGAAAAAATCCTGGGTATCGAGCTGTTCTGTGCCGCACAGGCCGTTGATTATCATCACCCATTAAAACCGGGCAAAATACTGGCTGCGGTACACGATTTTGTGCGTACCGAAATTGATCATTTTGAAGAAGATCAGATTATGTATGATAGGATGGAGAATGCCATTAAAATGGTACAAAAAGGTGAAATTGTTGCCGTTGCAAGCGAGGCAGAATCAACATTAGATTAAGCGGTCAAAATTGTAAAACATGGATTTTAAAGCACAGATACTGGCAGGTATTCCTTCAACATTGCCTGCACACAAAAACAGAAATACAGAACTAAGCCATGCGCCTGTAAGAAAGGATGTTTTAAACGCAGGTGAAAAAAAACTGAGCATTAAAAATGCTTTGCGTTATTTTCCAAAAGCATGGCACCAGGCGCTTGCTCAAGAATTTTTGGCTGAACTGGAAAACTACGGACACATTTATATGTACCGTTTTATGCCCGACTATGCCATTTATGCAAGAGACATAACGGCGTACCCCTGCCATACTGTTCATGCTGCGGCAATTATGCTCATGATCCAGAATAATTTAGACCCGGCAATTGCACAGCATCCTGAAGAGCTGATTACTTATGGCGGAAATGGAAGTGTATTCCAAAATTGGGCACAGTATCTTTTAACAATGCAATACCTGGCTACGATGACCGATCAGCAAACGCTGAATATTTACAGCGGGCATCCACAGGGATTATTTCCATCAAGCACCGCTGCACCACGCGTTGTAGTTACCAATGGTATGATGATACCCAACTATTCTTCACCTGAGGATCTTGAAAAGTTTAATGCGTTAGGGGTAACCCAATACGGACAGATGACGGCAGGTTCGTACATGTATATAGGGCCTCAGGGTATTGTTCATGGTACGGCCATTACCTTAATGAATGCTTTCCGCAAAAAGGGTTTTTATGGAAAGGATACTGCTGGCAAAGTTTTTCTTACTGCAGGATTAGGTGGTATGAGCGGCGCACAAACCAAGGCGGGCAATATTGTGGGCTGTATTACGGTGTGTGCAGAGGTAAATCCTAAGGCTGCAACCAAAAGGCATCAACAAGGTTGGGTAGATGAACTTATCGATAACTTAGATGAATTGGTTAACCATGTAGTACTTGCCCAAAAAGGAAAAGAAACGGTATCTCTGGCATACATTGGCAATATCGTTGATGTATGGGAGCGGTTTGATCAGGAAAATATTGATGTGGCTATTGGCTCTGATCAAACTTCGTTACATAATCCGTATTCTGGAGGCTATTATCCGGTAGGTTTAAGTTTTATTGAGGCAAATGAAATGATGGCCCATGCAGCTGATCGGTTTAAAGTTTATGTTCAGGATTCGTTAAAAAGGCATGCCGCCAGTGTTAACAAACATACTGCCAAAGGAACTTATTTTTTCGATTATGGAAATGCCTTTTTGTTGGAGTGTAGTAGGGCAGGTGCTGATATAATGTCTCCAAATGGGATAGATTTTAAATATCCATCTTATGTAGAAGATATTTTAGGCCCATTGTGTTTCGATTATGGTTTTGGCCCATTTAGGTGGGTTTGTGCTTCAGGTAACGAAAAGGATCTCGATTTAACCGATCAAATGGCTAAAGAGGTGATGGAAGAGATTAAGCTTAGTGCCCCGGCAGAAATACAGCAACAACTGCAGGATAATATCAATTGGATCAGCGCGGCAAAGGAAAATAAACTTGTAGTAGGCTCAAAAGCCAGGATTTTATATGCAGATGCTGAAGGAAGAGCAAAGATTGCGCTGAGGTTTAACGAAGCGATTAATACCGGCCAATTATCGGCACCAGTTATTCTTGGGAGAGATCATCATGATGTAAGCGGAACGGATTCTCCATTTAGAGAAACGAGCAATATTTACGATGGAAGCAGGTTTACCGCAGATATGGCTATTCATAATGTAATTGGCGATAGTTTTAGGGGCGCCACATGGGTTTCGATCCACAATGGTGGTGGCGTTGGCTGGGGGGAAGTAATAAATGGTGGTTTCGGGATGGTATTGGATGGAAGCGAACAAACTGCTGAAAAACTACAAAACATGCTTTTTTATGATGTAAACAACGGCATTGCCAGAAGAAGCTGGGCACGAAATAAAGAAGCCCGCTTTGCCATCGAACGCGAAATGGAACGGACTGGTACTTTAAAAATTACACTGCCGAATTTGGTTGATGATGAGGTTTTGGAGGGATTAGAGATAGATTAAAGTTTTACAAAAGAAAAACGCCTTTTTGTCATTCTGAACGCAGTGAAGAATCTTTTCATGTAACAGCACATACAGAAGAAAGATTCTTCGTTTCACTCAGAATGACAAAAAAATATAGATCGTGCAAATTCCGTAACGACCATTTTTCCAGAAAAAACTTATCTCATTTTGCGAAAACCTTAGTGATCTTTGCGGTAAAAACTGTGCTAATTAACTCAATGGCAAAGTAAAATGAAAAACGGAACCCTTACCTTCTTCGCTTTCTGCCCATATCCGGCCGCCATGTCTTTCAATAATTTCGGCGCTTAAGTAAAGCCCGATCCCAAAGCCCGAAATGGTGTGGTTACCCTGCACGCGGTAATAACGTTCGAAAAGTTTATCAATATCTTCCGGCTTTATCCCTATTCCCTCATCTTTAATCTGAATTTCAACCTCAGTATGGTGCAATTTGCAGGTAATCTCGATACGTGTACCATTGTCTGAGTATTTTAAGCCATTGCTGATCAGGTTAGAAAGCACATTCCCGATTTTATTCCGATCGGCATTAATGTTAACCTCGCATGTTGGGTTTAATATAATTTGATGCGAAGATTGTGACACATAAGTTTCTTCGATGGTTTCTTTCAGCAGTTCATCTAAGCTAAAGTTTGTTTTTTCGATAAGCAGCTTGCCCGATTCTAAACGGGATACATTTAAGAAACCATTAATCATGGCGGTCATTTTCCTGATCTGGCTGTGCGCTTTATCTAAAGCAATAATGGCATAATTATCTTCATCTTTTTTTGCTTTGCGCTGCAAAACCTGCACAAAACCATTAATTGCAGTTAGCGGTGTTTTTAACTCGTGACTAACCATTCCGATGAAGTCGTTTTTTCGAATCTCATCTAATTTTTGCTCCGTAATATCGATGAAAAGGCCAGAGTACTCCGTTGGATTTCCCTGTTGATCTAAAAAAACACGCCCGGTTGCTCTAACCCATTTTTCCTGACCATTAATTAAATTGTTAATCGGGTATTCCGTATCACTAGGTAAATGGTTTTTTATGGCATTATCCAGCGCCGAAAAAAGCATGTTATGGTAATCCGGATTCACGGCCTTCATAATCATATCCATTTCTGCAGGTTTATCCAAAGGCAAGCCCAACAAGTCCTTAACAAAGCTCGACATCGTAACTTCAAGTGTTTTCGGATTGATGCTCCATGTACCCATTCTGCCGGTTTCTATCGCCTGTCTGAGTTTTTCCTCACTGTCTGATAGTTTATTGGTGTACTTGATAAGGTCATCATGCGTTTTAGCAAGCTCTTCATTTGTAGTGGCCAGCTCTTCGTTTGCTGCTGCCATTTCCATATTTATGCCTTGCAGTTCTTCCTGATAAAGTTTTCGCTCTGTAATATCAGGACTTACCGTAGCAATGGCAACTATTTCATCGGTTTCATTTCGAATGGCAAAGCCATTCCATTCAATCCAAAAAGGATGTCCTGTCTTTTCATTCCAGAATCGAATCTCCTGTCTGAAGGTATTATTCTTTAAAATCTCTGGTAGAATTTCCTTTGCCTTTAATCGATCTTCTGGAAAAATGCAATCTAAGATTGTTCTGTTCGAAATGCCAGACCAGCCTAGTTTTTGTACTGCGGCAGGATTTAGGTACTGGATTGACATATCCAATTCGGCAATGCCTATAAACTCTGAGCTCGCCTCTATAAGTTTATTTAGATTCAGTCGCTCTATTTCAATTAACTTCCGTTCTGTAATGTCAATGCAGGAGCTAATGTAACCAGCGAATGAGCCATCGGCATGAAAACGTGGAGGGCCGCTAGCAAGCAACCATCTGTAATCGCCTTTTTTGGTGAGTATTCTAAATTCGCCGGTAAAAGGTCTTTTTTCGGCAAGGGCCGAAAGGTAAATATTTATATACCTATCCCGATCTTCAGGATGAATTAAATCTGCCCAGCCAAAGTCGAGCAGATCTTTCATCGATCGGCCCGTGAGTTTTACCCACGATTTATTAAAATAAATGGCATTTCCACTTTCATCAGCAACAGCAATAAAAATATCGGTTCCTTCTGCCATGGTCCTAAAGCGCTTTTCGCTTTCCGAAAGCTGGTTAAAGCGCTCAATAACCCTTAATTCCAGTTCGTTGTTTAAAACGTGCAGCGTTTCTTGTGTTTCCTGGAGCTCTTCGTTGGTGGCCACAAGCTCTTCATTGGTTGTGGCAAGTTCTTCTACTGTTGCCGCCAGTTCTTCATTTAAAGTTTGCTCGCGTTGTAACGCCTCTTCTCTTTCAAGCGCCTGTTCTACAGCCTGCTGTCTAAGTACCCGCTCGCTTACATCAATTGCCGTATGTAAAATGCAGATGGTTTTACCCGCATCGTTTTTTATCGCCCGGTACTCGAAATCAAAATAGAAAGTTTGTAATTCGCCGTCGATTACTATATCGGCGGCAGTGCCTTTTCCCGAAATTACAAGCCCTTCCAACCATACTTTCCTGAACATATCGATAAAAGGTTGTCCTTTAAGTTCAGGTAAAGCCTCTTCTAACGATTTTCCGATTACGCTCCTGTCTTTTCCCCATATTCTGAGCATTGCATCATTTGCCGCCTGAATTATGGCCGTTTCGCCAACATGAACAGCTGTGGCCGTATGGGTCAAATTAAAAACTTCTAATAATTGATCGCTACTTAAAAGGTGATTAGGATAACTCATTATGGAAGCTTAAAGTATTATCTGAAATAATTATTTATCTATTGTTTAAGCAAAATTAAATCAGGGATCTAACCATGATCATTTTCAATATAAACTATATACTAACCATAACCTCCTTAAAAAGTTTTTTAATGATGTGGATTTCTGATGCATACTGGGTGTTTTTCCTACAACCAAAATATAAAGTGTTTGTCAGTTTTGAGGTGCCTTCCCAAATTACTTTTACTTTTTCTTCTTCAACTTCTTTTTTGCAAAGAAAATCGGGTATAATAGCCAGGCCTTTTCCTCCGGATAAGCAGCGTACAATCGAATTGAGGTTCGGTACAATGTAGTTAGGGCGAAAATCGGCATGTTTGCCAAAGTTAAGCTGCCAGAAACGTAGAAGATGTTCCATATCGCCGGCTGTTCCATACCATTTTTGTTGTTTTAACCAGGCTTCCATTCCGGCTAAATCGTTCTTTTTAACCAACGAATTAAAAGTTTGCCCATCAGTTTCTATTCCGCCTACTAAAACAATGGTTTCGGAGGAAAAAGCCTCGTGTTCTACATTGGCCGAATTGCCTTTTTGTGGGGTGATAATCAGGTCTAAAATACCTTTATCCAATTGGTCTAACATTTCAGGATATTCGCCGAAACGGATGATCACATTAAAAGGAAGTGTAGATATATATTGTTCGAGTGTAATCTGAAAAGTTTCGAAACACATGCCTACGCTAATGGTTGGTGTATGTTTCTCAGTGCTTTTTTGAAAATGTTTTTCAGCATCCTCAAGTTTTGTAAGCGGCTCTACAATGAAATTATAAAGCACTTTTCCTTTTTCGGTCGGAATCATCTTCCTGCCCGTACGCTCGAACAGCTTATAGCCGACGTAACTTTCTAAAGAACTTAAATGCAAACTTACCCCGGGCTGCGAAATAAACAGGTTCTCTGCTGCACCGGTTAAGGTTCCCGTTTTATAAATTGCCTTAAAACTTCTGTACCATTCTAAATTAACCATAATTTTGCTATTATAATTCTGATACAAAGCTATGAATTAACTTGTTTTAATAATAGATTTAGGCGCTGTAATTTTGTCTTATCAAATAGAAAAACGAAATGACAAAAATATTCATCATCAACGGGGGACAAAAATTTGGTCACTCAGGGGGCAGGTTTAACGAAACAATAGCTGATGCTACAGCCAGTTTCTTTTCTTCATTGGCAGATTTCGAAGTGAAAACAACTAACATTAATCATGATTATGATCCGAAAGAGGAAGTAGAAAAATATGTTTGGGCAGATGTTGTAATTTACCATACACCCATCTGGTGGTTTCAGTTACCATATGGGTTTAAACAATATATCGATGTTGTGTTTACCGAAGGGCATAAAAAAGGAATCTATGTAAGTGATGGCCGTAAAGCAGATAATCCGACAAGAAACTACGGCACCGGAGGGATGTTGCACGGTCGTAAGTACATGGTAACATCATCGTGGAATGCACCAAAAGAAGCATTTACCTTACCTGAAGAATTTTTTATGGAAACCAGTGTAGATGATGGTGTATTGTTTGGTTTTCATAGAATGAACGCTTTTACCGGAATGGAATGCATAGATGGCATTCATTTTCACGATGTAGAAAAGAACGCAGATATAACGAATGCACTTAAATTGCATGAGGAACATTTAACCCAAAATTTTTTAAATACAGCAGTATATGAGCATTTATCTAACAGCAATTGTTAAAAGTAAGAAAGAAACCACAGCAGCATTAAGAACTATGCTGCTGGATATGGTGGTAAATTCCCGCAAAGAGGAAGCCTGCATTCAGTATGATCTGCATGAATCTGCAATTGATAATACTTTTATTTTTCAGGAGGAGTGGAAAGATCAGGCAGGTTTGGATCTCCACGATCAGCAGCCTTATATTTTAGCCTTTGTAGCGCAAGCAGATACATTGACGGATGGCATTGTAATCTATAAAACAGAAAAACTGGCCTAATTACAGTTTTGCACGCCTGGCTGTTAACGAAGAACCCGCAGAAGCAATAACAACGAAAGCCACGGCAAAACACTCTTTTAAAGTGAGGTATTCTTGTAAAAAAACGAGTGCAGCTAATGAAGCCATGGCAGGTTCGAGGCTCATTAAAATACTGAAAGTCCGGGCAGGGAGCTGCTTAAGGGCTCTCATTTCGAGGGTAAATGGGATGGCGCTTGATAGTAGAGCAAGCGCTGCTCCTAAACCCAGTAATTTTGGATTAAGGCCACTTAAGCCGTCGCTAAAAACACCAAATGGCAAGATGACTATGGTAGCGAATAACATTCCAATGGCAACAGCATCACCACCTTTCATTATTTTTGAGATCCTACCACCCAGTATAATATAGGCTGCCCAAAAAATGCCGGCTAAAAGTGCCAACAATACACCCACAACATTTAGCCCTGTACTAGTCCAGGGGGCAATTAGTGCAATGCCGGCTGCGGCCAGTACTACCCAAAGGAAATCTATAGGTTTTTTAGATCCAAAAATAGCCAGGCCCAATGGGCCAACAAATTCTAAAGTTACTCCTAAACCAATCGGAATTCTTGCTATAGCCATATAGAATACCATATTCATTACCCCTAAACAAACACCGTATAGGGTAACATATTTCCATTGTTTGGCATTTAGTTTAAATAAGTTTGGCCTAAAAGCGATTAATAAGATGATCGCTGATAAACCGATCCGTAACGATGCGGTAGCAGCAGCGCCAATTTGTGGGAAAAGCCCTTTTGCAATTGCCGCCCCACACTGCACACTGATAATAGACAGTAAAACGGCTGGTATGGGTGGGATATTGATTTTGCTTTTCATCTGTCGCTGGTAAATGAGGCGCAAAATTACGGAATTATAACCTGCTAATATTTTAAAATACAAAAAGGGAGAATCAGATTACGCTAATTCTCCCTTCCAATAAAATTTTTAGGCTATTAACAGAAAAGTTCCTGTTCATCTCTATTTTCGGTAGGAATTTTCTTTAAGAAATCATCAAATGCCGGTCCTTCATTATCAGAGTAGATGCCATAAGCATCTAATATATACCCAATGTTTTTCTCCTGATCTTCTACCAGATACAATACTGAATTGTCTGCAGGATCTGAATCTCCTTCAAAGCGATAAGTTTTAACAATGGTTAAATCTTCGGGGCTATAAATTTTTCCGAGCGATTTACTTTGCATCTTACCATGATCAGAAATTTTTAATTCGTTATCTTTTCCTTTCAGCCTCAATTTCTCCAAAATTTGACTTAAAGTGTTCATTGCAATTGRCTGTTCCATAGTTATACGA
>NZ_JBFTQI010000184.1:0-8631 GCF_056398925.1 Pedobacter sp. 01T416_2 | reverse complement strand
ATTGAATGCTGAATTAAATGGTCAATACGATAATTACTAAGGAGATATCCTACACAATGATGGAATAAAAAAAGAGATACTCACTTTTCCTGAAAAGTTAAATTACTCTTTTTTTTATGAACAAAACATCTCTCATCAAGCAAGTTTTATTAAGGCGAAGCTGTTTAAGGATATTTTTCTATATAATGAAAATCTCAAAATTGTAGCTGATTGGGAATTCTTCACTTATGCAATTTGTAAACGCGAGGCTTCATATAAACACTTAGATTGTGTAATTGTAACTTATGATGGAACTGGAATATCCGCAAATTCAAAGAATCATCCAGAAATCGATAAAGAAAGAGATACTTCTTTGAATAGATATTTCCCTGAATTTGTTAAGGACTATGAATATTTGAAAGAGATAAAGTTTAAAAAGGCAGAACAATTTATGCATATAAAAAAGTATCCGATAGCCTATAAAATTTTGAAAGGCTTTATGAATATTATACTTTTATTTTTGCCAAAATTTAATAGAAACTAAAATGAATAGTTCTTGCGTAATTGTAATACCAATTTATAAGTCCGAACTTTCAATTTATGAAAAGATAGCTTTGACCCAATGTGGAAAGTTATTGTCTGATTATGATATTGTAATACTCAAACCAGATGGTTTAGACATATCGAATATGCAGATAGGATTCTCTTATAGTGAGGTGTCTTTCCCAAGTTTTTATTTTAAAAGCGTGTTTAGTTACAACGATTTAATGCTTTCGGAACTCTTTTATGAGAAATTCTTGAATTATAACTACCTACTCCTCTATCAATTGGATGCTTTCGTATTTAAAAATGAATTAAAATATTGGTGCAGCTTAGGTTATGATTATATAGGTGCTCCATGGTTGAGAGAAAAAGAATTCCCAACCTTATTTAAAAAGACCAAAGAGAAGCTAAGATCCTACCTGCACAGAAGATATAATTTACTTGATAAACAAGGTCGGCCTGACATAGAGCGACAATTATACAACCATGTCGGCAATGGAGGCTTTTCATTGAGAAAAGTTAAATCTTTTTATAATATCTGTATTCAAGAAAAAGAACTCGTAGAAAATTACGTTGGCCGGAACAGCAGCGATTATCATGAAGACATGTTTTGGACCATAGAAGTGAATCGAAAGAAGAAGAGAATAAAGATCCCTACTTACAAAGTGGCATTGAACTTTTCCATTGAAACAGCTCCACAAAGGGCAATGACTTTAATTAAAGGAAACATGCCTTTTGGTTGCCATGCATGGGATAAAAACATCCGTTTTTGGAAACCTTACTTTAAAGAAGCAGGTTATCAGATTTAACTGCGCCAAATTTCTTTATTTAGCATTAAAAATAGACTAAAGTTGTTTTTGCTTAGTTTACTTCGCCAAAATATTTTAAATATTTCTATCTTTTTATACCCAGATATTTTCATCTGCTTTAGAAAGAATTTGAATGCATGTTTTTCAGCAAAGAAACTTTCTTTTTTTGATAACCCTTCTACATCTATCGGTAAATCAGCGGCCCATTTTTCATGTAATTTTAATGTTTCCTCTATCCAGGTTTTACAATAATTTCCTTCTGAGAAATGTTCTAATAATACTTCAAAAGTTACAACGGCACGATGTGTTTTATGTACTTGAAGTGAAAAATCCAGATCATAACAATGAAACTTCTTAAATGTTTCCTCATCAAAATTATTGGCTTCAACTATTTCTTTTTTGGTACAGAACCAAACGCCGTCTACAACAACTACGCTTGAATACTTTTCATTTTTTACGTTTTGAGAAATGTGTTTTGTTTTCTCTTCACTAAATTTATAGCGTTGAAGGATATTCACATAATTGATTTTTTTTTCACCGGCGCTACAAAACCATCCAGACGGAACTTTAGTTTTATAACTATTTCCGGCTATGCCAATCAATCCTATTTTTTGGTCTTCATTAAAAATATCTGCAACAATAATACCCCAGTCTTTCGTTTTAATACTGATATCATCGTGCATATAGCAAAGCAGCTTATATTTGGCCCGCTTTGCCCCTTCATTGTAAATTTCGCATAATCCACGTTTTCCATCAGCATTATCAAAACTGATAATTTCATGTTCTGCTCCTATGGTTGCGGCAATGTTCTCCTTAACATCAGAAAGCTGATCTTTATTTACGGAGGCTATAATTATTGATATCATCTCCTTCAAAAATAAAATAAAAAACAATACCTATTGTAGAAAATCAGATACCTTTGCATCCAAATTTATAATTCGGCATGGGTTTAACATCATTTCTTTATAAGAAGATCAATAAAATAAGTGTTACCCATAAGTTTCTAGAAAAAAAATACAGAAACTTATGGCCGCATGTAGAGCTCATAAAAAAGAACGGTTTTACGGCAGTTAACCTAATAGGCAAGAGTCAGACCAGGGGACAGGCTACGGCAAAGATCTTGATCGACTGCCTTAAAGAACTGGTTACGGACAAGGACCTGCACTTTAAATTTTTCATCAATGATAAACCTGCCGGTGGTTATGAAGATGATTCCTTTTATTAT
Organism: Pedobacter sp. 01T416_2; assembly: GCF_056398925.1. Taxonomy (NCBI): domain Bacteria; kingdom Pseudomonadati; phylum Bacteroidota; class Sphingobacteriia; order Sphingobacteriales; family Sphingobacteriaceae; genus Pedobacter; species Pedobacter sp. 01T416_2. The sequence continues at coordinate 6,075 of NZ_JBFTQI010000184.1, read as the reverse complement.
TGCATAGACGACGATCAAAAGCAGGATTTTCTGATCCCTGATTTTGCCTTTGAAAGCTGGAAAGAAGCAGGGATCAACAGTTTTTCGGATACAGTAGCCGAAATTGAGACCAAAGGAAAAGAAACCTGGGGCGACTCACGCGTATTTTGGGCCGGAAATGTCAAAACGAATATAATCAGAGAGAAACTGATAGAAATCGGAAATCAGGCCCCAGAGATTTTTGACTTTTACAATACCTATGTGGATGATTATTTTATCCATAAAAAGGATGTTCCATATTTTACCCTGCCCCAACATACCCGGTACAAATATTTAATCGACGTGGAAGGCAATAGCTATTCTGCCCGCTTAAAATTTCTTTTTTACAGTCAGAGGGTTGTATTTTTACAGGAAAGAAAGTGGAAAGAATACTTCCATTACGATTTAAGGCCTTACGAGCACTATATCCCTGTAAAAAACGACATGAGCGATCTGGTAAGCCAATACCACCGGATCGAGAAAGATCCCATGCTTTACAAACAGATTACGGAGAACGCATTAAAATTTGCCCATGAGAAGCTCACCTACCAGTGTGCCGTTGATAAGATGAGGTCTACTATCGAAAACAGAATCAATAAGCCATAATAATAAATGAAAARTGAAGAAAAATATGATTATTTAGTTGTTGGCTCCGGCCTCTTTGGCGCTACCTTTGCTCATGAAATGACTAAAGCTGGAAAAAGCTGTTTAGTAATCGATAAAAGAGATCATTCTGGGGGAAATATTCATTGTAAAAAAATCGAAGACATAAATGTTCACTGGTATGGCGCTCACATTTTTCATACTAATGATAAATTTTTGTGGGATTATGTGAATCAATTTGCTGAATTTAATCGATATACAAATTCACCTGTTGCAAATTATAAGGGAGAATTATATAACCTTCCTTTTAATATGAACACATTTTATAAGCTTTGGGGCACAAAAACACCAATCGAGGCTAAAGCTGAAATTGCAAGACAAATAGCACATTTAGCTATAACTGAGCCTAAAAATTTAGAAGAGCAGGCGCAAATGTTGGTTGGCACTGATATATACGAGAAACTAATTAAACAATATACAGAAAAACAATGGGGGAAAAAGGCAATTGAACTTCCTGCATTTATTATAAAGAGATTACCTGTTCGATTTACCTATGACAATAATTATTTCAATGATAAATATCAAGGAATACCAATTGGAGGATATAATAAAATAATCAATGGCTTGTTAGCCAATTGCACCGTAAAATTGAATACAGATTTTTTTGACGACAAAAATTATTGGAAAAGTATAGCTAATAATATTGTTTTTACGGGTAAGATCGACGCATACTTCGATTATGAATATGGTGAATTAGAATACCGGAGCTTGAGATACGAGATGGAAATTCATGACATGGAAAACTATCAAGGAAATGCTGTAATGAATTTTACAGATGCAGATACACCTTATACGAGGGTTTATGAGCATAAACATTTTGAATTTGGTACGCAACCTAAAACGGTAATTACAAGAGAATACCCGTTAAAGGACAATAAAGATGCTGAACCATATTATCCTGTTAATGACGAAAGGAATATGGCTATGTTAAAAAGGTACCAATTGTTAGCTGAAAAGGAACCTGGTGTAATTTTTGGAGGTAGATTAGCTGAATATAGATATTATGACATGCATCAGGTGATTGCATCTGCTCTAGCAAAATCAAAAAAAGAATTAAGAAGTGAATAAAGACTTAACAATTTACTCTGTTTATCATAAAGAATTTGCTGTTCCTCATTGCGATTACATCCAGCCTATTCAAGTTGGAAAAACTTTTTCTAAACTAGAATTAGGCTTTATATCTGATGATGTAGGCGAAAATATAGCTGTTAAGAACAAAACATTTAGTGAACTAACGGCATTATTTTGGATTTGGAAAAACATAGAAAAAGTTGATTCGGAATTTATAGGCTTATGTCATTATCGACGATATTTCACATTGCCCGAAGTACGAGTTAAGAAGAAGTTATTCAACACAAAAATCATTGTTGATCCTCGAGATGTTTATTATGCTCCTTTTAGCGAAGAGGCTTTAAAAATAACAAGCAATGAGAGTTTAAAAGATGCACTGTTTAATCAACTTCATTCTGGAAAAGTAGTTGTGCCTACTGCAGCTCACTTAGCGTTTGAATTATCTGGAGAGGCATCAATAAAGATGCATTATATCTTTTATCACATAAGGGAAGATTGGTATTTGATGAAAGATGCGGTTGTAAAACTTTATCCAGATATGGAAAAGGCATTCGATGAATTCTTCGACACAGAAAAAAAAATGCATTGCTATAACATGTTTATAGCCAGGAAAGAGGTTCTAATTGATTATTGTAATTGGTTGTTTCCAATACTATTTGAGTTAGAGAAAACGGTAAAATTAAGTGAATATGAATACCAAAGACGAATTTTTGGTTTCTTTTCTGAAAGATTATTTAACCTTTATCTTTTTTATAACAATCTCCAAAAGGCTGAATTTCCAGTTGTATTTTTCTCTTAACTAACCTCCAACAGTCCATTTAATTTTGGTTTTAAGCAGCAATCTTGTAATTCCAAAAGCAATCGTATAAACGATCAAAAATCTGAATATCGAGTACAAGATGTTTTGTTCTACAGAAAAGTAATTGAAATTCCACTTATCCCATTTGAAGATCTCTGGAAGTAATATAATAATTAAAATTTGATGGATAAGGTAAATTCCAAATGTAGATTGTCTAGGCTTTAATATATTATCGATAAATTTTATTCCGCCCATTTTTAAAAGTAAAGTAAACATGGTTAATGAATAAAAAATATTGGTAACCCTAAGGGTATTGTACTCATCTTTAGAACCATGATGATTTAAGTACATTACCTCTAAACATGCCAATGCAAAAAAAACAATATTAACCAAAATAATATAAGACCATTTTAACTGCTTTACATAAGCCATTACTTTGTCGAAATAGCGATTTAGATAAACACCAAGCCATAAATAAAATACAAATCCAAACAGGGCAGCTGAATGATGAGTCACAAACCACTCATGATATAAATTAAAGCTATATAGAAGCGATGTAATTGCCCAAATTAACCCAAACCAAAGCTTATATAGATATCTTTTAAAAATAAGTAGGATGCTTATACAAATTAAGAAATTGAGTATGAACCAAAAACTGCTTTCAAACAAGATATACCTAAATTCTTCGGCAAAATAACCAATAGGATTTCCGTTGAATATAGAGTCACCAGATTTAATGTTTAATACTATTTTATGGATTAGATTAAGGATAACTAATACGATAATCCAGAATAGCCATGGTTTGATAGTATTTTTAAATCTCCGAGATAAATATTGCCCTGGCGTATACTCTGTAAATTTGTAATTAATCAAAAAACCACCAATAAGGAAAAAGGCAATTGTAGCAAACTTCCAAAATTGCATAGTAGTAATTTGTAGCCAAACATCAGTTGTATTGTTATATTTAGCCCCCCAAAGTATTGCAGAATGCTCAAAAACAATTCCTATCATTGAAATACACCGAATTGTATCAACGAAGTTAAAACTCTTTTTCTCCTGTGTTTGTAAGGTTTTTAATTCAAAATCCATTAAATAGTATAGGTAGATAAATGTCAAATATCTGTTAAAAAAAAGAGTTCCGAATTAATTCGGAACTCTTTTAACATTTATGTATGTAAAATATTACAGTTAATGGTTGTAAGTTAACATGTAGAATTTTATTCCCTCGCTGACATAACCTCCATATGATGTATTAAGCGTATTATAATAATGATCACCATTACCAGGCGCAAAGTAACTATAAACAGCCGACGTACCTGCTATACCAGCGCTTCCATAAACATAGCCAACTATACCCTCATAAGTATATCCACCATAATTTTGCTGGCTCGTTGTATAATAATGATCACCAGATGGAGAATTATGGGCAACATATCTATAAAGCGGGATAGTACCGGGTTTTTGAATCGAGTGAACATATCCTAGAACCTTTTCGTATGTGTAACCAGGCCTATCTTTCCTTATTGTAGTATAGAAATGATCACCACTTGTACTATAATATTGATATAGTTCCTCTACATCCTCTTCAGGTAGCGGAAACGTCGGATTTGGATGAGGTTTCATAAGAAGGTAAAAAGCGATTCCATTAAGTGCATAACCATCGAATGTCCCAGGTCCGTCAACGTAAATATAATTATTTGCAGACTGGCTTTTATGTTGATATACAGGTCGTGTCTTGCTTACCTGATTACTATAGACATAACCTATGATCATAGTTGGAGCGCCATAAACTGGATGAGTAGGTTCCGTTGAGTAATACTTAATTATCTCCTCAGTATCATAGTTGTGATAAAACTCATAAAGCGGAATAGTTCCAGGTTTCTGAACTTTAAAAACATACCCAATTACTCCAGCAAATATCTCATTACCAAGGTAATCTCGAGAGATAACAGGCCCTCTATAAGTTGTGTAAAAGCGTGTCCCTCCCCTCTCATTTGTATAGGAATATAATGGATAACTATCTGCGACTGGGGCGTCTATTGCTGGTGCTGGTGCTACATTTATTGTTGCAAAATTAACATTCGATGTGATCCACTCACCCCATGTATTAGTTGAGGAACTATAATATCTTATTTGTAAAAAGACATTTGACGTGTTAATTGATTCAGGTATGACACCCTGTATATATTTCACATTTGAATAATCCGAAACACTTCCCGTGGGTGTAACAAAATCGGAAGATGTCACTATGCGGAAAGTATTATTATTGTCATCCAACTCAGTGATATTGGTTACTCCAGCAATCAACCTTACCTGAGCATTTACCTCTTCCAATACCGCAGAGCCATTAACGTAAGATCTTGAGAGTGTGTATGAGGCTACGAAATAGCTATCTGTCCCACCATAAACTTTAATTTTTGAATTTTGTAGATAGGTGCTTTCAATAGAAAAATTAGAGATGGCTGGCGTAGCGTATACATTTAAACCTGTAATAAGTACTAATACTAAAAATATAATTCTTTTCATGTTATTTAGAATTTTTAAACTTATATTCATTAGCATTATTATATCTTTTCTGCATATCTTCTAGTGATTCTTTGAAGTTGGTACCTGAGATGTAGAATTCTTTTTTGTCTTTATCAAAAGAGATTTTTTCTTTTGGCATTTCAGTGGTGGTTGCAATAAAAGTAATAATCTCATTAATCTCACTTTTTTTCTCTATTGTGATAGGTTGATTATCGGTTTTTTGGTTTTTCTTACATCCTTGCAAAGCTCCGAACACCAAGTGCTTGCAATCAACAACTTAAAACAGGTTAAAATTTTTCTTTTCATAATTGTTTTTTTCACAAAAAGACAAAGAAAAAATATTAATTTTGACAACCCTTTATTATCATTATTTACTTATTATAATACAATAAGTAAATAATACAAATACATAGTCATTAACGCTTCTCAACATGTTAGATATAGGAAATACCTTAAGAAGGTATAGGGATAAATACAATTATACACAGCAATATGTTGCTGATGTAATCGGAATAAGCAGGGTTGCTTATCGAAAGTGGGAAAATAATGAAGTAGATTTTGCCATATCGCAATTGCATAAAATTGCTGGGTTATACAATATCCCGATTCATCAGATAATCATTCAATCAGATTTTGAAAAGCACAAAATAATTTCTCTCCAACAAAAAGGGCATCAATATCATTGATGCCCTTACTTTATTTTAACAKAGAACCGATTACAGTTTTCTAGCTACTTCTACTTGTTCGTAAGCTTCTACAATATCGCCAACTTCGATGTTATTAAAGTTCTGAATGTTTAAACCACACTCGTAACCTTTATTAACCTCTTTCACGTCATCCTTAAAGCGTTTTAACGATGCCAGTTCACCGGTGTATACAACAACACCATCTCTAACGATACGGATCTTGCTGTTACGGGTAATCTTACCATCCAATACCATACAACCTGCAATGGTACCCACTTTAGTAATTTTGAAAGTTTCACGAATCTCAACGTT
>NZ_JBFTQI010000183.1:0-8667 GCF_056398925.1 Pedobacter sp. 01T416_2 | reverse complement strand
GCCGTAAACTCCGGAAGAAGGTCTTCCCTTAGCATCTACATCACGGTTTAACGCATAGGCACAATGAAGCACATCGTACTCCTTGCCTGAAAAATTTAATCTAGCTTTGAAAGCCATAGTTTTAAAATTTAAAGGTTAAAAATTTGATTAGTATAGCCTCCGCTATGTTAAATATAAACCAAATATTAAGCCAATTATTGTGTATGTTACTCATATATAACAGCTAACGCGTACACTTAATTCTAAAATATTATCCTACGGTTAGCAGAACGCAGATTTTTGACAAGAAAAAAAATGTATTTTTTTTGAAATCACCCGCCGTCTCATTTCCACTACATACAATAGCTTAAAATATTGTAGCATTTTTAGACAAGGCGTTACTTTTTGAAGCGTAATTTTGGACAATTACTAATTTTTATACCAGTCGAAAGCACAGAAAGCAATCCAGTCTTTAGCTGCTCCATCTCTCCTGTTTAGGGCCGTTAACTCAACAGACACATCTTTACCTGCACATGCATTTTTCCAATATATGCCCCGGTTTAAGATTTTTCATATTACTAGACCAATTTCCAATAATTTTTTTCTTGATCTTTAGTTTGAGCACTGTAGCCTAAAAAAATACAATTGCGCCTATAAATAGTATTCCTCATATTCCTGGCAATTGTGCATCTAGCGGATAATTTCGAACCCATTATTACCTTTTGGCAGGTGTATGTAAAAAGGGAAACCAAACTCTTCATTTGCTCCCTTTTTGAGGTAAGAAATAATAGGGCTATGATTCTTTCTTTTTAAGTTTAACAATTTATTCTGCGCATAAAATTCTAATTTGGTTTGATTAGGAAATTCTTGTAAAACATAATCTTCCTCTGCCAACATAGCGAACATATTTTTTAACGCGCTCAAATTATCTTCTTCTAAATACATGGAAGTATCCGTTTCCTGATATCTCTTTTTTAACAGGGCGGATAATTCGTCGATTTTCTTATCCCTGAAAAGAAGGTATATACTGCGATAAAAATCATTAACAAGTTTTAAGCTATTTTCATTTTTAACATCAATAATCTGGGATGCTACCCAACCTAATGTTTGATAAGGTACTTCAGCTTTAAAAACACCTCCTATTTTTAATTCCGGTAGCTTTTTTTCATTTAAAGCCGGAGCATCTAGTTTTGTTATCGTCTTTTGATTATCAAAATTACCATTTGCCGAATCCAAAACGTTTATTTTTATGTGAGCTTCGGCGTTAGGATTAATCAGTTCACCTTCAACAGGCTTTAAAACAACACTAAAACTTTGATTGCCGCTTGATAAAATAAAGTGGTTTATCGGATATTGAGAATGGATGCTACCTGCTTCGGTATGGGTATGAACAACTACATCGTTTACAATGAGATCAAAATTTGCCAGTGAAATATTGTATTCCAGTAAATAATATGGTTCAGTCATAAAGGTTATTTTTTAAAAAGATGTGCAAACGGACTATCATACTCTTTTAATAGTGGCTTAGCATATTCCTCAACAATGTGATCCATATATGCCTTTTTAGTTATGATCTTAATTGACATATTTAGGTTAGCATTAGTCGGATCTATAACCAGTTGGGTTAATACATCATTTTTGCTCCAAAACAATTGTTGGGGATATTGCGTAGCCTTATTATCAAATTCATCAGCAACTTCTTTAACAAGATGTGGCATAAGGCTTTTTAATAATGCAGGCGTTTCCTTTTCGTTGTCATCAAATTTTCTTTGATTATAAATAATAGAATCGGGTGTCGAATAGCTTTTTAGCATATCCTTAAGTAAGTTTGCTGCATCTTTATTATCTGGATGTACACTGATAAAACTCACAACGCCATTGTAGGTTACTACTTTAGTTTCTAAAACTTCGGCGATTTTAGCTTTGTCGAAAGTTACATTATCGTTCCCTGCAAAAAAATAATAAACTATCTTTTCTCCCTTATCAACCAACTGAACACCATCTTTTGTGGGTAGTTCAAAGCGTCCCTTTTGTTCCGTTATATTTTTGGTAAATTCAGACAAATCTACATTGGGCTTTTCGGCAAGGACCAAATCTTTTAGGTCAATTTTTTTTGGACTGCAGCCTAAAAAGATTAAACAAACTAAAAAAGCTAAATTTTTCTTCATGAGTATATAAAATTAAACCAAATAATGTTTCTTAAATTTAACATCGTCTTTTTCAACAAGAACAGCATCACCATCAAAGCTAAAAGTTCTCTTAATAAAACCAAATTTAATTGTTGTAGCTGCAACAAACGTGGCTTTTATGCCTCCGAATTCTGCTATTGGAGCGACGAATACTCCTTCTTTATCGGCACCTAATTTTACGCCTCCGGTAACGCTTGTTTTAGCATCCGCTTTTACAATCCCCGAAACCCCCATACTACCCGTTTCGGCTTTGGCCGTAGCTTTAAATTCGATATTGACCTTGAGCTCACCGGTAATTTTGACTTCACCGGTTGTTTCTTTAGGGAATTTAACATTGATGATGGATTTCCCTGCAATATTAAGTGCACCGCCTACGGTAATCAAAAAAGTTATCTTAACGTATTTGTTCATTTTATCCTTAATCCAGGTGAGTACTTCACCAGCCCCTGGACATATAGCATTTCCACCATATTTTAGAACAATATCGATTAGATCTATACTGAGAGCGGCTTCTATAAGCGGATTGGTTTCTGCGCCGATTTCGACAATCTCTCCAACAACTTTGTTTGTTTTTTTTAAATACCATTGAGCAGACACCGCCAAAACAGGTGCCTTCACTTCGAACATGAACCTTCCTTTGGCCAAACAGGAATTAGATACCCGATCTGCCATTTGCTTAACCTGATTTATAACCCTCAGGGTTTTAGCAATACGTTCTGACCATTCTTTACTAAATTCAACCTTTTGCTTTTTACCTGCTGAGGTAGTCCATTCTCCTACAAATGATAGCTCAAACTTTTGAGCCATCTCACCAAAGTTTTCGGACCAGCCGGCATCTACTGCAGCACCTATTGCTTTCTTTTTTGCTTCATCTAACTCATAACCGTACAACTTATTACCGTAGGTGTAGGCAAAGGGTTGGGTATGCGACCATTTAAATTCTATGGTCCATTTAATATCAGAGTATACATGTATAGCCAATGTAGGATTGTTCTGAACAGAATAATACCTGCAAGAATGGATATGAACCATGTAATTATTCATTAATCCATCCCGCTTGGGCCAAATGTAATTTAATGGAATAACATTGAACTTACTCATTGTTGATACTGCCGGAACTGTAATTTTGCCCTCATTCTCAGCTTTTACATCAATGTTGATTAATTTGATGGTTTTATTATGCTTTTTGCGGTCAAAACAAGCTTTGGTATCGAATTTTACGGGTTCAACGGTAATATCTTTTGGTTTATTGCCAACAATAGTTTCATAAATAATAGTTTGTGCATTATGCCCGTAATATTCAAATGCAATATCTACCCTCCGGTTATTCTGATAGTCTGCCTCATTTTTATATTTAATATTGTCGCGGCCTTTTTTATCGTCTGTAGGGTTTACTTCTCCATGTCCGGCCGTTTTGATCCGATTTGGATCTAATTTCCCTTTGATAAAAAACTCTCTTACTGTTTTTGCCCTGTTTTCTGATAATACATTGTTATGGTTCTGTTTACCGATTACACAAGCAAAACCATCAAGTTGAATAGTACTGTATCGATGTTCGAGCAGGAACCGCAATATATTATTAAGCTGCTTAAGACTTTCGGGTAAAAGTTCTGTACTGTCAAATTTAAAAATAATAGACTCTAACGTTTTTTCCCTTTTATCGATAACATTTTTAACTCCACTTCCATTATCGAAAACTAGTTCGGGTTTACTTCCTTCTTCTATTACATTAATTTGTTCAAACTTGCACAACTCAAACCTTGCCTCGTTTTTATCGGGCTGGTAAATGGTAACCGGTGTTCTGTTTTCGGGTATTTCTACTACCTGCGATTTAAGTTTATCTTTTATCCTTAAAAACCGGGCATGGGCAGTATCGCCCTTACTTCCCGTATCTTCAATATATTCACCAGTTACGGGATGCACCACACGCACATAAAATTCTTCAACATCCGATCTATCATTCATAGACTGGTACCATGAATACGTATTGGGAATTTTTAGGTTAATTTCGCCATTGGTTACACTTACCTGATAAATTTTTCGGGTTTCTTCATCATCTTTTGGCCATAGGCCTAATGCTGATCTCAATTTTCTGAATACCCTAACCTCTACATTATCATAGCCATTTAATCCTTCAGTAAAAAGCCTGAGCCAGATGAGTTCTCCGTACGAAAACTGGTAAGTTTTGCGCACATCTGCTCCCCCTTCATTTTGAGTCCACCTGCTGTCTATTATTTTTGCAGGCGATTCGCCCCTGATCTTTAAACCTGATTTGCTATCAAAATTCCCGCTCCATGTTGCTTCAATGTACCACAGGTATGGTCCGCATAATTTTTTGGGTATCCGGTAACCATAGCTAAAATTGCTGGGGATTGTTTTCTGAAGATCTATGACGCTTTTCTCGTTAAAAACGGCCCATTTTACATCTTTCTTTCTATCTTGCTCGGTAGTGCCGGGCTGCCATTCTCCTATTTTGAACCAAACATACTGATCTGGAGCTACTACCACTAACTGACCGGGTATAGATCCTTTGTTAGCATTATATACTTTACCTTCACCGGTCCAAATAATTTTCTTTATTCCCTTTGCCATACGTTATGCTTTAACACTTGCTTCTACACCGTTAAAATTATTTGCAGATTCATCTAAAGATTCTGACATGGGATTGAGCTGTGATTGTACGTCTTTATTTGCGTTATTAAAGTTTTGTTTTGAGGCTTCTGCTTTTTGCCCGTGCTGAACAATCTCAATGCAATCGGGGCCTCCTATTGGGCAGGTAGCTTTGCTATCTTCGAGCAAAATTTTACCTCCGTTTGTAAGGATGGTATCTTCATAAAAACCCGACCATTTGGTTACCACAGCATTACAGGGTTTATTGTACATTTTTGAGCAGGATCCAAACATGTTCTTTTCAAAAGTTGGGCCGATATCCATTGTGGTTGCTATAGATTTTTGGCTTCCATCTTTATCGTTTGCATATTCTTTTGTATGCGTTAGCACTTTGAGTTTATCGGGCGCCGATCCAAATTTGCACATACACTGTGCCCCCTGAACTACAATATGTTTCTCTGCCATTGCCTTAATTATTTAGTAAACGATCCCAAAATCCTTTTTTTGACGGGCCATCAAGTACCACCATTTCTGTTACGGGCAAACCTTTAACATTGGTATCTAATTCAAAATCGTGATCAAACTCCTGGTTATTTTCGGGAATCAATGCAATTTTTATCTTTACTTTCGCTTTTTCCTGCGCTCCGTAACTGAAATCAGAAACGACAGATATGATCCGCTTAAATTTCGGGTGTAAAAGATAATATCCTTCATAGTTACCGGTGGCCCTGTTTGTGATATATAATTCATCCTCCAAAGGCATAATAGTACCATCATGAATCAATTCTATTGCTCCAAAGCTATTAGATTGGGCAGCTAATTTTTCTTGTGTTAGATAGCCTTCTACGTTAAAGCCTCTGGCTATCGGAAATTTATATATAGATTCAGTTATATGGTTCTGACCGTATTCTTTATAAATCGGTTTAAAAAAAGTGTGAATAAACCAATCGCTATTTAAAAATGCAAGATTTATACTATCAGCATTAGCCAGCTGTTTTTCCATCCGCTCTACATAGTCTTCTACAAGACCACCTTCAAAATTATCCAGCACCTTCTTTTTAACAGATTCCCATCTTTTTAATATATCCTGGTGATTGTAAATACTTTGAAAACCACCATTTTGATCAACACTAATTACCAAAGGATAAAACACTTTTCCTATAGCATAAGCTAAACGATCGGCAACCAGATCGGGCAAGATTTCATTGACAAAAACATCGCTAATCCGCTCAATTTGAAATAAAGGTTGTCCCTCTTTACCTGGCTTTAACCTGGTAACACGCACTTCGTATTTAACTTCATTGCTATTTTCTTCGCCCTCGTTAAAAATGATTAAAACGCCATATTTTACAGACAGTTCTGCTGGCCATTCTAAGCGGAGGGCATTTATGCCTGAATAGTATATTGTTTTATTTGCAATGTCCATTTTTATCGATTTGTTCTATCTATTTCAAAAAGGATTATTTAATAAGAACCAGGTATAAAGAAAGTGCTATGCTTATAATTAATATTTCCGCAAAAAACATCACACAGCGAGTTAAATATAAATCACTATAATCGCACTCTTGATTTCTAAAAACTATTTTGATAGATGAGCATTTTAAAAATCAAGCAACTGACTTATAAATGATTTCTTATCTTCAATGTTGTAAAATATCATGTGCAGGATAAACCAGTAGGATATCATTACAAATGCAATAAATATTAAACTCATTACCAGTGTTATTATAAATGAGTTCTTTATTTTGTTTAAACAAAATACGACCAATAGAAATATAAATGTAGTAATTATTCCAGCCGGCATTCCTACCCTAGGCAATACCATTAGAATCGATTTGGTATCAAATTTTAATAATATATGGTCGTTTATGTACCAAAGGGTTATACCTAGAGCAGTAACTACAAACATGATCAAACTAATGATGATTAGTTTTTGAGGATTCTTCATAATTATTTCTTTTTATATCCTGTATTTACTCCCGAACTAAAAGCTCCCCGTAATCCTTCTTCAATTTTTGGCCAAAACCGGGTGTGGCTTAAACTATGCGATGTCATCGCCAAATATGGTATTGATCCAGGTTTTTTGTCTAACTCCGCAATGTTTTCATCTTTTTCTGCAACCAAATCTGCATTGTATTTTGTAACGAATTCCGTATATTTTTTCAGATTTCCCCCGAAGATTTTAAGCTGTGCATCAAGATTTCCCGTTACGACATATTCAGCATAATTAATATAATTGTAAATATTGGCCAACTGAGCAGGTTTAATAAACTGACTGAACAGACGCATTAACATATCTTCCAAATTATTGCTATGCACTGCATTTTGTGCCCCTTTTAAGAAAGTACCGAATTGAGCTCTTTTGTTTCTTGAGTTATAAGGATCTTTATCAAAAATGGGAACATCTAGAATCGACAATCCTTTGGTCTGTTTTTTTGGGGTCCATGATGTTTCGTCAATGCTATCAGTTATCCCTCTTTTTTCTCCGAAAATATTTGCTAATAAACTTAATAAATAGCTGTCCTTTGGGCCGCTTTTAATATGAAATAGTGTATTTAAAACTGTTAAACCCTGACTCAAATTCAGATTTGTTGCCCAGGTAACTTTATCGTACCCTTTTTTCCCCCCGTTATAATTCTTATTTACATCGTAGCTCCATAAAAGAAATTTATTTAATATACTTACGAATGAATCCTTTTCTTTTTGCAAGCTGGAATTTTCAATTTTCAGTGAATTAATGTACTTAATAAATTCTGATATGATCATATTGATTCCTAAAAAAGCTGTTGCCATTTCTTTCCATGCAGCAATTGCTTTTTTTTCAGAACGCCAGCCCTTAAGATAATCTGTAATAACTTCGTGTTTTACACTTTTAACAGTTTTTATACCCCGCTCAAATTTATCCATCTGGAAAGATTTTAATAGCCCTTCCATATTGACCAAACTAAAATCTGCTACGAGCTGCTGCGTTAAATCATATTCATTATGTACATTGATTATTTTACAAGCGCTATGTAGTTTGGTATGATTTAATTGGTGCTTTTTTTGAAAAAATGGCGTTGATAAATAAGTAATACTTTTAATCTTCCATAGTTTAGGAAATTCAGTAAATTTATTTCTTTTTAAAACTTCAGACTTCGCTATCATTTCTTTACTCGTAATGAGTTCTGTAAATTGGTTTATTACATTACCCCCATGCGAATGTCCGATTAAATGCAAATGAACTTTTTGATGTCTCCAATTTCTGTATGTCCGTAACATTACATCCATTAAACGCTCTGCTGCAATATTTCTTTCTTTGGTATCATTGTCTCCAGACCAACTAAAAAAATCGCCCTCAATATGTAAATTCAGATATTGAAATTTTATTTCTTTTATTTTATTCCAAAAATTATTTACACTTTCTGCTGTTGCTTTATGTGTTTTCGCATCAATACCCCTCCAGTACTCGGTATTTGCCTGGTGCTTTAAGCCTGCCGTATTTACAGGATCTGTAGTACCGGCAACAAACATTACAATATCAGCAATAGGTTTATTTTTTGTAGCCTCAGGAATTACAAACCTCGGCTTCTTAAACATTACATTCGTCATAGCCTGCTTATTTACCGGTGATATTAATTTTTTTGTTCGAAGCTAAGACCAAATTTTCTCCCAAGGCAACAATCTCTACCTTTTCAGCAGTTTCAAATGCTGTTTGCGAAGTGGAAACATGAAACATAGTAATTGTAATGATCAGGTTTTTAGCAATTTTCTTAATGGCCATATCAAAAAAGATTTGATTTTTCCGCACTGTTAATCTCTACAGTTTTTTCAGAACTCTCCAACAGCATGTTTTCTTTGGTGCTAAAAATAGTTACCTTTTCAGCATACTGTGTAGATTCCAGATTCC
>NZ_JBFTQI010000182.1:0-8671 GCF_056398925.1 Pedobacter sp. 01T416_2 | reverse complement strand
GGTAACCCTGCCCGTTACAGTAGCGTAAACATTGTTCAGGACCGCCAGATGAACGTCCTGTTCAGTGACAGGGTATTCAATACCCTGAACATGATGGAACAGCGCTTTGGCAAAGATAAAACTTATTCAATGATAGAATTTTTGGCGGACATGAAATCAGGTATCTGGAGCGAGCTGAAAAGCCATAAACCCATTGATCAGTACCGCCGCGATGTACAGAAATCTTATGTAGATGCCCTTATCAGATCAATGAAGGAAGCTGAGACTGGAAGTAACGCCATTGGCCTTTTATTTGGAGGCGTAGCAGCTGCAGAAGCAGCGCCAATAACTACTGCCTCGGATATCGGTGCAATAATAGGGGTTCACCTGGACGATCTGTGCAAGGATATCCAGAGCGCAATTCCAACAGCCACAGACAAAGATTCAAAAGACCACCTTCAGTATGAAGCAGATTATATTAAAAGAGCGTTGAACAAGCGTTTTAATGCAAAATAAATAAAATAATTTGAAGTATATCCACAAATGCGTTTTTGGATATGCTTCACTTAAAACTGAATTTGAAATAAAGAGAATAAAATGAAGAAGCTATTTTTAATCCTGTTATACTGCAGCCTACTGGTTATCGATACCCGTGCGGATACAGTTAATGCAACACTTAATTGTACCGTTCATGGAGGTAGCACCAGCGGCCTGTTCCTCTATCAGTTAAAGGAAGGGGATGCCGTAAGTTTAGGTTTCAAACGTCCCGATAAAAATGGGAACTGTACTTTTGGCCTGAACGTTAAAGAAGGCGTTTACTTTTTCAAAAAGGCGGGAGGTAAGGGGCATGAGTTTAAATATGCCATATACCTGAAAGCTGGCGAGCAAAAAAAGATTGATTTTTATGCCTCCAATCTTTCAATCGACTACGATAGCTGTACCGTTACAAAATCCAACCCGGAGACTAAAAGCCTGCAGACCTGGTTAAATGCAATGAATGCTTATTGCCGTTCTGTAGTGAGCAGACCAAGCCTTGGACGCGATAAATATGCACAATTTGAGCAGTTTTCAGTATCATTTTTAAAATCCAACAAAACTGCCAATGCTTATTTTGGTGCCTGGCTTAAGGATAAAGTTGCGGTGGACCTTTTATATCTAAGGGCGGCTAATTATTTTGGTTTTGGCAGGTTGAACGGCATTCATGATACAGAAGAGGGAGAGACTTTTTATAAACCATTGCTTGATAAAAACATCATCAATGACGTGCGCCTACTCCGCACAGAACAAGGCATGGAACTGCTCGATTACGTTTTTGGGTATTGGAAGTTTAAAGAAGTGAATAATGTACAAAAAGTCGTAGATAACCTGTTTTCAGCTGAAAATGCATCTAGGATTAACCAAAAAGGCGTGAAAGTTGCATATTTATTGCACAAAATGCCCAATATCAAAGAGTATGAAGATTTTAGGCGTTACGTAGAACCCTTTAAAAATATTTTTGTTACCCAGGATCAGAAAGAAGCTTACGAGAAACGCTACAACGAGCTGGGGCCATTGGCAAAAGGAAGTCAGGGATGTAATTTTGAACTGAAAGATGTAAACGACAAGACCTATACATTGACCGGCTTTAAGGGGAAAGTTGTGATCGTTGATGTTTGGGCTATGTGGTGCGCTCCATGTCTTCAGGAAAAACCGGTAATGGAAAAAATTGCCGAAAGCTATAAAGACCGAAATGATATTGTTTTTATCGGAATGTCGGTGGATGGTTATGCTAAAAAAGAACTCTGGAAAAGTTTTGTAAAGAAAAAGGGCTTTACCAGTATTGAGCTGTTATCACAGTCTGATGATGCATTTTATAAGTTCTATAAGATATCGGGAATTCCGCGTTTTCTCATTTTTGACAAAGAAGGGAAGGTGGTTACTGTAGATGCGCCGGTTCCTTCCAATCCGGGTTTTAAAAAGATTGTTGATGCTGCCTTGGCAGTAAAATAACCAGCTGATGTATACCCGGGTGTCCAGGGTTTAAAAAAATAATAATATGAAAAAAAATATCAAAGGCTTTTTGTTCGGGATTTTTTGTCTGCTATTTTCAGTAAATGCAGCTGCACAGCAGGGACAGGTTAAATTAACAGGTACGGTGGCTCAAAGAAAGAACTATCAAATTATGATCGCCTGTAAACTCGGCGACAAATCTTTTAGGGTAGCGAGTTATTTTATAGATACTACCTCTAATAAGTTTTCCCTGGCTATTCCCTTTCATAAGAACGGGGTTTATCAAATGCGGGTGGTGGTAATGAAAAAAGGGCACCGGAGATTGGAAGCTGATTATGATGCGGCTTTTGCGTTAAAGGTGTCCGAAAAAGAAGACCTGAATATAAAAATTGATCCGGCTTTGTTTACCCAGGCGGGCAAGGGGCTAACAATTGAAAAACTGCCGGCAAAGTTTTCAACTGTTTCGGTTTCCGGCTTACTCAAAGATCCTAAATTTGGCATCGAACTTTCTTTTGAAAAGGTTGTTGAAGGGCGCCTTCAGACCATTCAGTCTATTTTTATTCCCAAGGGCGATTCAACTTTTAAATTTATTGTACCGCTGGAAAAAGAAGGGTTTTATTACCTTTCTACCGTGCGTGCAAAAAAACGGCTTTACCTTCGTCCAAATGACCAGGTTAGCCTAACCCTGGATGCAAYGTCGGGAATCCAGGCAGGTTCCTCGAGCTCAAGCCCAGAAAATGGGCTAATTGCCCAATGGGAACAACTGATAAGACCTTTGGCATTAACGGCAATGGAAAATAAGCCAGACCGTGATGCATTTACAACTTCCTATAAACTTTTGCAGCCAAAAATTACGGCTTTTATGCAACAGGTGAAAACACCAAATCCCAGATTTAACCAGCTCTTTAAGACTGCAGTTCAATTGGACAATAATTTATTTGCCTTAAAAGTGCTGTTGCAATCTTCGACAGAGAAGCGCGGGGGATTTTTATTCCAAGCCAAAGATTTTTTGAATGTGCCACAATATTATCAACAGATTCTCAAGGAAAATAGGATAAACTCGACTCAGATCCTTCAATTGGGGGAAGGCAGTGATTATTTGAGCCTGTATGCAAAATTTACTTTGACAGAATTGGAGGAAGCCAAAAGAAAACAGTTGGCTGATGCCGAAAAGGTAAAACTGATGATGGGCGCAGTGAGCAATGATACTTTAAAATCGTTTCTACTGAAATCACAACTGGAAGAACTGGAGTTTAATATATCCAATTACAGTGAATTCCGGGAAGTCTTTATTCCATACCAGCAATACGCAAAACAGGCCTCTGTTAAGGGAAAATACCTCAGCCTATTTAATATGTTCGCCGCAGATACAGCTTTTATAGGTAAGTCAGCCTATGATTTTACATTGCCGGACGTGAACGGTAAAATGGTGTCAATGCAGGAATTTAAGGGGAAAGTAGTTTTGATCGATGTCTGGGCTACCTGGTGCGGGCCATGTAAGGCACAGATGCCTTTCCTGAAAGAAGTGGAAGAACATTATAAGGGAAATAATAATATTGTTTTTGTTGGGATTTCTCTGGATGCAGAGAAAGATAAGCAAAAGTGGCTCAATATGATAAAAGAGAAACAGCTCGAAGGCGTTCAGCTTTTAGATGACCTGGGCAAGTCTTTTGGTAGAAAATATAAATCGGTTGCGATCCCACGTTTCTTTTTGATCGATAAGAACGGAAAATGGTCAGAGGTACGTTGCCCCCTACCCGAAACCGGTGAAAAGATTAAAAAATATATTGACAGGGAACTTAACCGTTCCATTTAACTCCAAATCCCTAAAGACTTTCTGTTGGAAGATCCTTTAGGGATTTGAATGTTTTTTAGGATAATCATTGCCAAAACAAGTGAGCGTATCCCTGACAAGGATACAGTCTGCCGTCATCTCTAAAGAAGTATGAAAAGGACAATGAGCTTTCGCTGGCTGGCTGTTGGAAGGAATCAGAATAACAACAAAACTTTAAGCTGGCTAGCTAGGGGGGACTTCGATCTGAAAAAGCCTGGTCGGTTTTTTTAAGATCTCATGCAGAAAGGGCTGAAACTGAAAACAGGCATACATTTTCTTCGAAGGGAAATGTATGCCTGTTCCTTGATATCTTAAAAATACACTTATACCTTTCTGTGGTATGGGGCCTATAATCAATGGTCCGTCAGGATTACTTTAGTTATGGAGAATAAAACCCATTCTGTTTTGATTACCTGTCAAGGTACTAAGTCCTTTATATTCCCGAGGTGTTTTTCCAGTAACTTTTTTAAAGATCCTTGTAAAATAGAAAGGATCATCATATCCCACTTCGCCGGCAATTTCCTTTACTATCAGGTTGCTGTTAGTAAGCAGTTCACTTGCACGCTCGATTTTTATCCTGATAAAATATTCAATCGGGGATAGCCCGGTTTTTTGTTTAAATAACACAGAATAATGAGATGGAGAGTATCTGAATGCTTCGGCAATTTCATCTACACAAAGGCGCTTATGAACATTGGCTTTCATGAATGATATGGATTGATCCAACTGATCTTCTTTTTCTACTTCCTGGACTGTTTTTTGCTGCTGATTAGGGAAGAGAAAAAAAGAAATAAAACGATAAAGGCACAGATTGGCATAGGCTATGTTTTCATCGGTAAGACCATTCGAAAGACTAGAAAAAATTTCGGTCCAGGAATCGATAATYTGACCGTCGAAAATAAGATTGGTTGGAGAAGTAAATTTATTTAGGCCAAAAGTTGTATCGAGTTCCTTTATCATGTTTCCATTAAAATGTAAACAATAAACTTCCCAAGGGTGCCCTTTATCTGCCCGGTAACTATAACCGCTGTTTGGCGGTATTAATATAAACTGGTTAGAATGAAGCTGGAAGTTGCCATGTGCTGTTTCACACAGACCTTTCCCCGTCAAACAGTAGATCAATACATAACTATCTGTATATTCCGCAACTTTAGAGGGCGAGTGGCTAACCTGGGTAATATAAAGGAGATTCTTAAAAGGTATATTCTTGATTCTATTCTGTACCTCTTCAGGAATATTGACCTGTTCTTCCAAGAGCGCCTCATCGTGTAAAAAATAATTCATAAACCTTATGATTTGTTTGTTTGGTTATTGCAAGACCAAATATGGGCAGAGAAAAAAGAGAACAGAAAAAAAGCACCACTACAAAACCATTACAATATGCATTTTTTGGTGTTATAGACTACTACATTACCCTTTTAGCGGGGTGAAGTGTAGTGGCCAACCGAAATGTGCCCACTAAAAGGCCGTATTCCGTTTGCAAGTTTTATAAACCAAATGTATCAAAGACTTTAGAGCTGGTGGAAGCAAACAACCAGGTAATGGGCCAAGGCTGGCCAGGTTCAGGTTTATAAAGCAAATGGGTTAAAGACGGTCGAGCTGCGAGAGGAAGGTGACCAGGTTATAGTCCAGGCCGGTCAGGTTCAGTTTTTTGCGCAGTCTGGTCCGGGCAATCTCAATTGACTTGATATTCTGATGGGTAATAGCTGAAATTTCCTTGGTGGTCATATTCAGTTTTAAAAACGCACATAATTTCCGCTCGCTCGGACTAAGATTTGGAAACCTTTCGTTCAGGACATGATAAAAATCTTCATGTATCTGTTGGAATCTGAACTCAAATTCTTTTAAGAGTTCAGGGCGCAGGTTAGACTGGAGATCGGTAACCACTTTTTGCATGGCAGGCTGGCTTACTTCATCTACATTCTGCTTAATCTTTAGGAGTTTTTCCGATATATGGTCAATGAGCTCATTCTTTTGAATAAGGTGTAAGATATTGGTTGTTAGTTCTTTGTTTTTTAACTCGATGCCTTTTTGTAAATTTTCCTTCTCCAGTTTCAGGTGTGCCTGTTCCAAAAGGGAATTTTTTACCTTGTTGCGCTGCAGATAAAACAACAGGCTCACAATTACCAGCGATAATGCAAGGCCAATCCCTGACAATAGATAAGTAAGTTCTTTTTCTTTTTGTTTGGCCTGTTCCTCCCGCTGCTTTTTGTCAAACTCGAACTGCATTTCCAATTGGGTTATTTTGTTCGACCGTTCGGCGTTGAAAAGTGTATCACTTATCTTTTTGTTCAGCGCAAGAGACTCGAAGGCCTGTTTGTAATCGCCTAATTGCTGGTACAGTTTGTAGAGGTTGGAGGAGGCACGGCGTACGGTTAACAGGTCTCCGTTACCTTGTCCGAGTTTAATGGCTTCTTTAAGATAGGCCTCTGCAGTTTTATACTCCTTGAGTTCAAAATAGAACTCTCCAAGGCCATCATAAGATAAGATCTGACCGGAAAGGTCATTGTTTTTTTTACGGATGCTCAACGCCTCCATGTAATATTGGAGYGCCATTTTGTTTTTGCCCTGCTTATGATATAGCCGGCCCTGGTTTGTGAGTACATGTACTAAATTTTCCTCATCTTTTAGTTGTTTACAGATCTTTAGCGCTTCGGTATAAAAGAAATTTGCCTTGTCAAATTCCTTCATTTCTTCATGTATTATCCCCAGATTGTTCAGCAGGCTCTCTTTTAATTTTTTCTCAGCTCCGATTTCTGATTTTTTGGAAGTGGAAAATGTGAGCGCCTTGTTGTAATACCGGATTGCATTTTTATAATCCCTTTGGTAGTAATTGATAATACCGATTCCGTTATAGGCTGCTAAAAGGTCATTGGAACTGGAAGCTTGATTCTTGATAATTTCCTGAAACATGTCTAAAGACTTTGGATAATTTCCAACCTTTAGATAGGCTCGGGCGAGATTGATGACCGCTTTATTTATCATCGAATCCAATTGGATTTCACTAGCTAGCGCCATTGCTTCTTGAGCATAAGCGAGAGCTGATTTGGAATCCGACTTACTCATCAGTTTTGAAAGTGTCAACATGGTCTTTAGTCTTTCCCCCTGAGAAGCAGCCGCAGAAAGATGAACTTTTAGGCTGTCTATCGCTCTGGTATCAGACTGCGCCAGGGCAGACTGGTAAATTGAAAAAAACGCAATTAAAGTAAAATATATTTTTAGCTTATATGTCATTTTTGCCGGTATAAGAAAGGGGATGCTGTTATAAAACTGCAGGTGTTTTGCAATACTCAAACATACAAATAACGCATCGTATTTATGATATCCTCTTTAATTAATTACGGTGCTTTTTAGACTAATACTCATGATAAATTGCTACTTTCAGTCGTTCAAAGGTTGGGGCTGTTGGTTTAGGCGATGGAAGTTTGGTTTATCCAATAATGGATTTTAATATTTAAAGCGCTTTTAAATCATTTTAATGATAAAAACTTTAATTTATTACTTACAGCACTGGTTAATATCAACTAACCTTGTTATTCTTGCAAAAGATTTGCATAATACTATGGTCCTTAACGTGACTGATCGTCCATATAGGTTATTTTAATGGTTAAAGCCTGCTGTTATAATGAATCATATATTGACTGTATATTCTTTTTGCTTTTCTCTAATGATCAAAGATCGCTACAATGAAATTATCACAAATTAAACACTATGTTCTTTTCTACTGTTTTATAACCGGTTTTCTTTCCGCAGGGAAGTTATGTGCCCAGGGACATTCTGATGCCCATCCCAAAACACCGATCATGGGCTGGTCGAGCTGGAATAATTTCAGGGTGGCTATTGATGAAAAGATCATCAAGGCGCAAGCAGATTTTATGGTTTCCACAGGCCTGAAAGACGCAGGATATAATTTTGTGAATATTGATGATGGCTTCTTTGGTGGAAGAAACGGGAAAGGAGAGCTGTTGGTACATCCAAAACGTTTCCCTGGGGGAATGAAAGCCGTCGCAGATTATATCCATGGCAAGGGGTTGAAAGCAGGCATTTATTCTGATGCAGGTATCAATACCTGCGCATCAACCTGGGATAAGGACACCATTGGGGTAGGTTCAGGGCTGTACGGACATGACGAGCAAGATCTTACACTGATGCTAAAAACCTGGGGTTATGATTTTATAAAAGTAGACTGGTGTGGTGGTGAAACGCTAGGGCTGGATGAAGAGACACGTTACACGCAGCTGGCCAAACAGATTAAAGCAATTCGGCCAGATGTTTTATATAATATCTGCAGGTGGCAGTTTCCGGGGAAATGGGCAGTTGGAATAGCTGATTCCTGGCGTATATCAGGTGATATCAGCAATAATTTTGAATCGATTCTTCATATTATCGATAAAAATGCAGATCTCTGGAAATATAGTTCTTCCGGTCATGTGAACGATATGGATATGCTGCAGGTTGGGCGGGGGATGTCTGAGGAAGAAGACCGCTCGCATTTTACGATGTGGTGCATGATGAACTCGCCGCTATTACTTGGTAATGATCTGAGAACGATGTCCAAGCAGACTTTAGAACTGGTTACGAACAAAGAAATCATAGCGCTTAACCAGGATAAATTAGGCTATCAGGCAAGGAGGCTCCAGCAAAAAAAAGGTGTTGAAATCTGGGCAAAACCTTTAGTTTCTACGATGAGTGGACAAATTGCAGTAACACTGCTCAACAGGTCTACTATGCCAGCGTCCATTTCGCTAGATATAGACAGTGTGGGGATTGTTTCAGCCCAGGACTATCAGATCCGTGATTTATGGAAACATAAAGACTATGATTTGACAAAAGCCAAAACAGCAACCTTCGAAATCCCTGCACATGGTG
>NZ_JBFTQI010000181.1:0-8695 GCF_056398925.1 Pedobacter sp. 01T416_2 | reverse complement strand
CAACATCATATTACCAAGTGAAGCATGGTTAAAATCTTTGCTTGGTAAAATATTAGCGGTAGTCTGTGAGGACACAGACCACGGAATTGGAATAAAGCTATAGAATAGGCGCTATGAGTGGAAACCCCTCCTACTGGCACAGCCCGATCTGATCTAAACCCGATGGCACGAATGCCCGATCCTTCAATCGGCAGCAGGTACAGCGGGACTAACATTGATTGAAATACTGGCTTTGCTTTCCAAATCATTATTTAAACTGTGCAATAAAAACAACTAGTACTGTCACGTTGAGCTTGTCGAAACGCTCTGCTAAGGCTATTTAATCTACTCCTTCGACAGGCTCAGGATGACAATCTATATCATGAGATAGCCACACAGAATCATACACGAATCATGGAATAGGCACTATGAGTGGAAACCCCTCCGACTGGCACAGCACAACCTGATCTAAACCTGATGGCACGAATGCTCCCGATTAAGTACTGCTTTTTATTATGCTATAGTGTGCTTGCTTGTTTCACAGGTTTTCATCGGGGCAGCAGGTACAGCGGGACTAACACCAATTGAAATATTGGCTTTGCAATGACGACTCGCGCGGCTGTCATTTTGGCAAACAAATTCTTTTGGAACAACCCTTGTTATGCAGGATATAGATTAAACAATTTATTTACATATGAGCATACAAGAAAARGGAAATATCTCCATACACACCGAGAATATTTTCCCGATAATTAAGAAGTTTTTATACTCTGATAACGAAATTTTTCTTCGTGAGTTGGTTTCTAACGCAGTAGATGCAGTCCAGAAAATTAAAAGACTAGGTTCATTAGGTCAGTTTAATGGCGAAGTTGGTCAACCATTGGTACAAGTTGCGGTTGATAAAGAGGCAAAAACCATTACCATTAGCGATAATGGTTTGGGTATGACTGCCGAAGAGATTAAAAAATACATTAACCAGGTTGCATTTTCTGGCGCAAGTGAGTTTGTAGAGAAATTTAAAGATGCTAAAGATGCCAATGAAATCATCGGTAAATTCGGTTTAGGTTTCTACTCGGCCTTTATGGTTGCAGATTTAGTTGAGATTCAAACTTTATCATATCAGGATGGCGCTGAACCCGCACGTTGGGTTTGCGATGGCAGTACAGAATTTGAAATTACTGAAGGTACTAAAACTACACGTGGTACCGATATTATCCTCCATGTAAACAAAGATTCGGAAGAGTTTTTAGAAGAAAGTAAACTGCAGGAAATTCTTGATAAATACGCTAAATTTTTACCGGTTCCAATTAAGTTTGGTACTAAAACAGAATCGGTTGAAGATGGCGTAGATGAAGAAGGTAAAGCGAAGTATAACGATGTTGAGGTTGATAACATTATCAACACCACCAACCCAATCTGGACAAAAGCTCCTGCAGATTTGTCAGACGAGGATTATTTAAGCTTTTACCGCGAATTATATCCATTTAGTGAAGAACCATTATTCTGGATCCACTTAAATGTTGATTATCCTTTTAATTTAACAGGCGTACTGTATTTCCCTAAATTGAAAAACGATTTCGAAATGCAGCGCAACAAAATTAAATTATACTCTCGCCAGGTATTTATTACCGATGAGGTTAAAGATATTGTTCCTGAGTTTTTGATGTTATTGCACGGTGTAATCGACTCTCCGGACATTCCGTTAAATGTATCGCGTAGTTTCTTACAAGCCGACAGCAACGTTAAAAAGATCAACAACTACATTACTAAAAAGGTTGCTGATAAATTAGGAGAGTTATTTGCTAAAGACCGTAAAGCTTACGAAGATAAATGGAAAGATATTGGTCTTTTTGTAAAATACGGAATGATCAGTGAAGAGAAGTTTTATGATAAAGCCAAAGATTTTGCTTTAGTTGGAAACACTAAAAATGAGCTTTTCACACTTCCTGAGTATAAGGAGAAGGTAACCGCATTACAGACCGATAAAAACGGCACAGTGGTTTATTTATATACCAATGATGCTGCTAAACAAGATGCATTTATCCAATCGGCCAATAAAAAAGATTACGATGTTTTAGTATTGGATTCGCCAATCGACAATCACTTTATTAATCAATTGGAGCAAAAGCTAGAGAAAACATCAATCAAACGTGTTGACTCGAGTGTTGCAGATAAGTTAATTGAGAAAGATGAGCAGAACGAGCATGTTTTAACCGAAGATCAGGTAAAAGAAGTTACTGCTATTTTTGAAAAAGCCATTACCAAACCAGGTATGCATGTAGAAATTGTGGCTTTACACCCTGAAGAGTTACCAGTTACCATTACCATGGATGAATTTATGCGCAGAATGAAAGATATGGCTGCAATGGGTGGCGGAATGGGCTTTTATGGCCAGATGCCAGACAACTATAAGGTTGCCATTAATGGAAACCATAAATTGGTAAGTAAAATTTTAAAAGCTGAAGGAGAAGAGCAGCGCAACCTGGCTAAACAAGCGGTAGAYTTAGCACTTTTAGCACAGGGTATGTTAACGGGTGCAGAATTAACAGCTTTTGTAAGCAGAAGTGTAGAATTAATTTAATCAGGAAATCCTGTTATAATTTAAAGGGCGAAATCGATTAGATTTCGCCCTTTTGTTTTTAAGCTAAGCTCAAAAAAAAAGTCCCGATTAGATCGGGACTTTTAGGTAAGAATTTTCGGGAACTCTTAGATTAAAATTAATATTGTTTAGCTTGCTATTGGTGCCTGCTTTTGATCTACATTGAAGTAATCTTTATGGTCTTCGATCATTTTGGCAATTGTGGCCGCTTTAGTATCGGTTATTTTAAATTCGAACAATGGCTCTTGATTTTTCTTTGATCTCACCATTTTCTCTGTATAAAAGCGGTATACCAAACCATTGGTTAATAAACCATATTTAGCTTTTGTTTTACGGAAATATTTAGATAAGCGTGAATCATGGATATCTAAATTTTCAGCATGGTGTTTACATTCCACCAAAATTGTTGGTTCGCCATCTTTCATAATGGTGTAATCAACTTTTTTACTTTTTTTAACCCCGAAGTCTAGAACAGCTTCAGATTGAACCTCAGAAGGATCAAATCCTAAAATTTGGATAAAAGGCATAACTAACGCATTCCTAGTTAAATCCTCAGATTGAACTTGTGGAAGCATTTTCTTAATTCTTACGGCAAACTGCCCGATTTCGTCTTTCAATTCCATGATGTTATCTATTATAGGTAGTTAGTTTTTTAAATTGTATTGGTTAAATACCGAGTTTGCAGTGATAATAATTTGATCCAAACTTTGTTTATCAAAAAAATTTCTGTTCAACATATCGATCATATAAGTCAATTTATTGATATCATTAGCGCGCATGGTAAACTGAAAATTTTTCATGCCATCTTTTATCGCCTGCTGAACGTAGTTACGTACAACCAGAAAAGATTTTCTGAATGCGTATTCGCCATCTAATTGGCCCTTAACAAGGTTTTGTCCATCAAGATTGCTATATTCATTTTGCATTCTCTGGTACATATCTGCGTTGATTCCTTGTTTTTTTAGAATCCCCTTGTAGTAGATTTTATTAAGTAAATACTCGTATTCGTTGTGTTTCATGTGGAGGCTTGGTAGATGTAGGGGAATGTTTCTTTTGCTTTCGGTATTTTTGTTTTTTGGTTTTTAATAAATCTTTAACCCAGTATTGTATGGCCTGTTTTTAATTTTATTATCTACAGGCTACACAAGATTGGGCAGGCAGATGTTTTTCACAATTAGTCGTTTTCACTCCTAATTATTTTGTTTTTGGCAAACAGTATAAAGATTATAAAAAGAAGGGGTCCGGATAATTTTTTTACATCAACCACCCAGAATATTACACGAAACCTATGTTTTTTTTAGACGAAACCTGGAATAAGTTTTTTGGTGCATTTGTTAATTCAATTCATTTTTATTTAACTTGCATTCAAATCAAATAAAATAAACATATTTATACTCATGAATCTAAAATGCGTTGTTATAGACGACGAGCAACATGCAATTGAAGTATTAACTGACCACATTGGAGAAATGCCTGGTTTAACAGTTTTTAAAACTTTTACCAGCCCTGTCCAAGCACTTACTGAGATCAGTATTGAGGACGAAATTGATTTATTGTTTATGGATATTGATATGCCAGGAATCAATGGATTGGAACTGGCTAAAAATATCAGAGAAAAAGCAAAATATTTGATTTTCACTACTGCTCATCCTGATTATGCCCTGCAGGCATTTGATGTACAATCAGATCAGTACTTATTAAAACCTATTTCCTTTGCTAAATTTGCATTAGGTATTGATAGGATTTTAAAAAAGGAAGCAAATAATACCAAAGTTACTACGAAAGAAGCTGATCAGGTAGCGGCACTTTATATTAAAGGCGACCATAAATATGCTTTTTCTAACATCGCCATTGATGAAATACTTTACATCAAAGCACTACAGAATTATATACAGATTATTACTAAATCTGAAACCCACACTACCTACCTTACACTTAAGGAAATTGAAAAGGCTTTAGAAAACCACGCATTTATCCGTGTTAATAAATCGAACATTGTTGCTAAAGCGGCAATTAAAAAAGTAGATGGAAATATAATCCGTTTGGTAAATAACGAGATGATCCAAATTGGCGAAGGTTATAAAGAAGCTTTCTTCACCTATGTACAGAGCAGTTTGTTAAAATCTAATCGAAATCAATAAACTAAAGGTCTACAATCCAGCTAGTCATTACTACTGTGTGGCTTTGGTCACCTGTAGTGTTAGTAGTAAAGTTGTTTTGACCTTTAACATTTTTATAAACAAAAACAGTTTTTTTTGCAAGTTTAGTAGTGTGTTGTGCTTTCATGATATTATATATTTAATAATTATTTATTGTTGTTATTAATTTCTGTAAAGATGCAGCGTAAAATTAACCACAACTACTTTTTTACACAAAACCCCAATTTTAGGAGA
Organism: Pedobacter sp. 01T416_2; assembly: GCF_056398925.1. Lineage (NCBI taxonomy): Bacteria > Pseudomonadati > Bacteroidota > Sphingobacteriia > Sphingobacteriales > Sphingobacteriaceae > Pedobacter > Pedobacter sp. 01T416_2. The sequence continues at coordinate 3,724 of NZ_JBFTQI010000181.1, read as the reverse complement.
TAAAAACCCTATTTCAATAGATTTAAAGCGAAAAAATGACTTTTTCAACCCTCAAAATATTATATAAAAAATATAAACTTCATTTGCTTATCTGGAGTATTTACATCATATATGAAGTATTTATTTTAGGTTACACTTCTAAACAATTTAGACCGGCCGGTATCTATCTGCTTATATATATCACTAATATATCTGCTTTCTATTCTCATTCATTTTTGTTAAAAAAAGTGTTAAATAACAAGAATGAAGCCTTCAGGTTCTTAAAAATTTCGTTACTAATATTATTCATGTTAACAGCTTATGTTATTGTAAGTTATGTACTTGTAATGTTATTTGGAAAAATTGGGATAATAGAAAGTGAAAATTGGGACTTTATTGGTCGTAGTTTTATATTATCAGGTATATACAGGGCATTATTATTTATAGGTTTTGCTACTGGCTATGTTTACATTATCAAATCATTTCAGGATCAGAAGAAAGTAGAAGCATTAGAACGCCAAAACCTGGTTACCCAGATAGAGAAACAGGCATTAGAGAACGACCTTGTGCAATCGCAGAATAATTATCTGCGGAGTCAGATCAATCCACACTTTCTATTTAATACTTTAAACTTTATTTATAACGACGCCCGCAAAAAGGCACCTATGGCGGCAGATGCAATTATGAATCTGGCCGAAATGATGCGTTATGCCCTAAAACGTCCTGAAGCATCAGAAATGGTTCCGCTAAGTGAAGAAATTGAGCAAATTGAACACCTGATCAATCTGCATAAACTTCGAACGGCTAACACAATTAATCTGGAACTTGAGGTAACGGGCGATATGTTCGGGTTAAGATTTCCACCGCTTATCTTATTAACTTTGGTAGAAAACATATTTAAGCATGGAAATGTTTCACACTCTACTCAACAGGCCCTTATTAAAATTGCTTACCAAAATGACAACCTTAATATCAGTACTATAAACATGATTAATGATAATAAGGGCAAACAGACAGAAAGCCATCATGTAGGGATTGACAATATTAGCAAGCGCCTGAGTAATTTTTATGGCAATGATTATGTATTCAGGTATTACAAAGACCCGCTTAACCGATATATTACTGAAATAAATGTAGCTGTTGTTAACCCCTTGGCCAAGTTAAACCGTTAAGCTTTCATTGCATTTTGACGCTGGATATCTTTTAGCAGAAAATAATACATAACCATTTCATGTGTCCGCTGATCTTTGCTGAAAAGTCTATTTACGTGCATATGCATTAAATCAGTTAATAGCTTTAGTGCATTTTCGGGAGCACATTGTTTAAGAATTTTGATGAACGAATCTGAAAACTTATCGAACTCCTGCTCTTGCGCTGTTGTTAACGCCCTCCATTCAGTTTTACGAAACTCCTGGTAGTGATTGTTTAATTGTTTAAAATCGGCAGCATCTAATCGATGTTCCTCATTAAAGGTATCAGACATTATTCTCACGATTTTATTGATGGCCAACTTATCTATAATGTTAGATCCAATAATCTTTGAAATCAAAAGGCTACACAATTTATATTTGTTGAAATCATCAGTCTGAGTTTCTAAAAGCGATAATACAAATTCACTATCTACAGCAAAATGCTGCTCAACATCTTCGATCATGTTGCTGCCATAACGCTCTAACTCTCGTTTATAGGTCTTAATCTGTACATCAGATACCAAACCTGAATTTAAAAACAATTCCAGATTATCCATAAGTTTTGATGTTAACAGCTGCCCATCCCTTAGATTGTTTAGCTGAATCCTAAACCTGATGTGGTTTCCATTTTCATTGTAACGGATAAAAAACCACGATTTGACCTGATCAGTATGAGTGAATATGAAAGGCGCAATTACATCTGTCAAAATCTGATCACCGCGTTGCTGGTGGCAATAAATTTCGAAATACAGCCATTCTTTACCTGGCAGGAAAAATCGCGTTACTTCAGCATTTGCTGATGTTTTAGCCAAACCCCGATAAATCTGTTCGCCATGGCCTATACTTAAAACAAACTGGGCTAAATAAGGTTTAGCTGCTTCATCAACCACGATACTGTTTTGAGGCAGTAACATTTCTTCTATGTAAGTACTCCCATGTTTTTGCAGGTATTGCAGAAAAGCATTTATATCATCGTCATTTTGTAGTGCAAAGCATAATGTTTGATCGGATATACCTGCTTTAAAATATTCGCTAACACCTAAATTACTCAAGTATGACCTACAGTTGGCGACAGATAGCCACTTTTGATCGGCACCTAAAAGGGCTTCTTTTTTAATCCTCCATTTATTACTGCTTAAAACTATATTTTGATATTGTAACCTTGGATAATAATCCAAATCAGGGAAAATAGTATCAAGTGGAAAGGAAAGATTTGTTTGTATGCCTTGATGTTGCAAATCGCACAGTAACCTAAATACAGAAAGATCTGAGCGGATGTAATTGTACGCAGAAGCCATTCTTGGTACGAGCCGTTTATTTAAACGCTTAGAGCGAAGGATGATCTCTGTGCCCCGAATTGAAATCTGTATATCATTTAAGGCAAGTGGCGATGCTGAGGTATCAAAATTTAAGATTGATAATTGATGCCCATAAATCAGTTTTCGCCTGTTTACATTATCTACATTCGCCTCAACCATATAGGCCACATCAAAAAATAAAACCTCGGGGTTTGCTTGTTGTTCGGCGCCCGCAATGTCTTTAGCATATTGTGTTACATCATCGGCTGCCATTGTAAATCTTCCACTTAATGCATTTGATGTTGCTCCACCTATCTGTTCGATAAAAATCAAATCGTCGTGAACAGACATTACCATGCTAAATGAATTAGGTAAGGCTGCTAATTGCTGATTCGGTATCAAGGTAAGTTTGTTCAGATAAACAGTTTTACCTTTTTCGAAGTTTTGTTCCGTCAGGAAGGTTTTTAATGCCGTTTTAATATTTTCTGCCTCCGCTTTTTTCGGCGGCTTAGTATTGAAGCGTGTGATAAACTCGCTATTTTGACCAGCTTGCTCCAGCTCATCGTAGCCTACACCCATTTCTGGATCTAGTGCCAGTAATAATGGTACTTCCTGATCTTCAAATTTCTTTTTAAACCTGATCTGAAACTGGCTAAGGGCATCACGATCTTTTGCGGGCATCACACCATGGAGTATATTGATCAAACCTGGAATAGCCTGAAGCAAACGTTCATTAATACCACCCGATAAAGCAGTGCGCTGCGCGATAAGATATTTTGGCAACTCAGCCGTAGCAGTGAGCCCTACACGTTCAAAATAATCATCCCCTATAATATTGGGATCGTAGTTGGTAAAAACAAGCTGTAAATCGTGCATATCCTGCAGCAAAGCAAACAGGTTTTCGGTTTCAGCATCATTTAAATTTAATTGTTTTGCCAGATCGTTAAGCCTAATCGGTGTTAAGCAAGCAGCCAATATTTGCTTTACAAAATCGTCTTGATCTAACTCGGCAAGTTCAAAAATACCATCGGTACAAGCTATATACCGGATACTGTTGGGCGTTAAATAATAGCTGCTATTACTAAATATGAGGCAGTTCTTTCGCAGCACTTCTGCCAATGGCAATTGAATATTATTCTTATAAGGCCAATCAACCAATTCGCGTACCTTTTGGGTTTTTTCAACTACTATTCTGCTTTCCGATGATTTAATGGCATCGCTTAACAAGCTAAAACCGGCAAAGGTACCATATGGGGT